>JAZRNK010000129.1:0-31076 GCA_045648145.1 Acutalibacteraceae bacterium
AAAAATACCCATTATATGAATAATTTTGCGATTAAATGACTTGATTTTAATTGCCAATAGTTATAAACTAAACGTGTAAAATTAAATTTGGAGGAAAAACAATGTTAGTTTCAGCAAAAGAAATGCTTACCAAAGCAAAGGCAGGCAAATATGCAGTAGGTCAGTTCAATATTAACAATCTTGAATGGACCAAAGCAATACTTCTCACAGCAGAAGAGCTTAAATCTCCTGTTATTCTCGGCGTTTCCGAGGGTGCAGGTAAATACATGTGCGGTTATACCACCGTTGTTGGCATGGTAAACGGTATGATTAAAGAACTTAACATCACCGTTCCTGTTGCACTTCACCTTGACCACGGCAGCTATGAGGGTGCCAAGGCTTGTATCGAGGCCGGCTTCTCGTCAGTTATGTTTGACGGCTCACATTATCCGATTGAAGAAAACCTTGCCAAAACCAAGGAATTGGTTGAAACCTGCGATAAACTCGGTCTTTCACTTGAGGCAGAGGTTGGCGCTATCGGTGGTGAGGAAGACGGCGTTATCGGTGGCGGCGAAGTAGCAGACCCCGATGAATGCAAAATGATTGCTGACCTCGGCGTAACAATGTTGGCTGCAGGTATTGGTAACATCCACGGTAAGTATCCTGAAAATTGGCCGGGACTTAACTTCGAAGTTCTTGCAAAAATTCAGGAAAAGACCGGCACAATGCCGCTCGTTCTCCACGGCGGTACAGGTATTCCTGCCGATATGATTAAAAAGGCTATTTCTCTCGGCGTTTCCAAAATCAATGTTAATACCGAGTGCCAGCTGGCATTTGCCGCCGCAACTCGCAAGTACATCGAAGAGGGTAAGGACCTCGTAGGTAAGGGCTTCGACCCGAGAAAGGTTCTTGCACCCGGCGTTGAGGCTATTAAGGCAACCGTCAAAGAAAAGATGGAGCTCTTCGGTTCAGTCGGCAAGGCATAATTAAGCAAGCGAAAAGGAAGGCTTATAAAAAGCCTTCCTTTTTTATACATAAATGACACTGACCTTTTGCTTAATTGCATAGTTAACTGTATACGCCGTTCCACCGGTTTCTCTTCTGCAAAAACAAACACAATATGCAGAATTATCTACCAAATGTCTGTTTCTTCTGTGCATACACCCACTACTGTAATTTTGCGATAACACTTTTACTTTATCTGCTTTGCTTTTAATGTAATTATATTTACCTATATCATACTCATTCCAACCTACCGTTTGATTGGCACACGGCAAAACCAAAATTAATTTAATATGAGGATAAATATTCTTTAATTCTAAAACACTTTCAGCAGCAAGTGTATCAAAACCTCGGGCACCCCCTGCTCCGAAATAAATAACACCTTTATCAACCAACTTTATTATCTCTTGTTTAATTCTCAACTTTATTTGTTCTTTTTCCGGTTCGGGAATATCTCTATGACCTGTAAAGCAACAAGTTTTGCCCTTCATACCATCACCTCGCCAAAATATTACCATATATGGACCAAAAAGTCCATATATGGTCGTTTATTTCTTTCTAAAACAACTAAACTAAAAATGGAAAGAATAAACAGAGGTGCTGAATATGGATACACGAAAGGCTGTTGCCAATAGATTGTTGGAACTTTGTGAGCAAAGAAAAATATCTGTTAATGCGCTGGCAAGAATTTCAGCAGTTCCGCCATCAACTTTAAAAAATATAATCAACGGTGGAAGCAAAAATGCAGGTGTTGTCACATTGAAAAAACTTTGTGACGGTTTGGAGATATCTCTATGTGATTTCTTTAATACGGAATATTTTAAAAGTTTAGAACAAGAAATTAAATAAACAAAAAAGCACGGCAACAATTTGTTGCCGTGCTTTTAATTTAAAGAACACAATTCAAGAAATCTTTTGTTCTTTGTGCCTGCGGATTGTTGAATATTTCATCAGGTGTTCCCTCTTCAACAATTATGCCGTCGCTCATAAACACAACTCGGTCGGCAACGTCGCGGGCAAAGCCCATTTCGTGCGTAACGACCACCATGGTCATACCCTGTGCGGCAAGCTCCTTCATAACCTGCAAAACCTCACCGACCATTTCAGGATCAAGTGCGCTTGTGGGCTCGTCAAAAAGCATTATATCGGGGTTCATTGCCAAAGCGCGTGCAATGGCTACGCGCTGCTGTTGACCGCCAGAAAGCTTACTGGGATAAACGTCAGCCTTCTCCGAAAGGCCAACCCTTTCGAGCAGCTCTCTCGCCTTTTGTTCAGCTTCCTGTTTACTGTATTTTTTAAGGTCAACAGGGGCTAACATAATGTTCTGCAAAACAGTTTTATTAGCAAAAAGATTAAACTGCTGAAAAACCATACCGATTTTTTCACGAACTTTATTAATGTTAACTTTGGAATCAGATATCTTATATCCGTCAACCTCAATAAGTCCGCCCGACGACTCTTCCAAACGATTGATACAACGCAAAAAGGTTGATTTTCCGCTTCCCGAAGGGCCTATAACGACCACAACCTCGCCCTCGTATATATCAATATCTATTCCGTCAAGCACCTGTAAGCTTTTAAAGTTCTTTTTAAGGTCCTTAATATGAATTTTTACGTTATCTTTATTAACGGCCACGGTTCAACCTCCTCTCCAATACCTTTGCAAGCTTTGAAAGAATGGTAATTATCGCAAGATACATAACCGCAACAATAGCCCAAACCTGAAACGACTTGAACTCGATAGCGATAACGTTCTTTGCGGAGTTGACAAGCTCAGGAAAGCCTATAACCGAAAGAATAGATGTATCTTTAAGTGTGATAATAAATTGGTTTATAATGCTCGGTATCATAGTTTTAATTGCCTGCGGCAAAACAATCCTATACATTGCACGCCAATAAGGAAGACCTAGGCTTCTTGCAGCCTCCATCTGTCCCTTAGGGACCGACTGAATTCCCGCACGGATTATTTCAGACATATATGCACCGCAGTTGAGCGCCAAACAGATAACACCTGCCTGCAACGCAGTAAGCACAATATTAAATCCAAAAAAGTTTTTACAGGCATAAGGTACGCCGAAGAATATAAAGTATGCCAAAACTATCATAGGCACACCACGTATAATATCGACAAAAACCTGTGAAATTACGTTACACACACGGTTTTTAACAACGCTGAGCATACCAAAAAAGACACCTAAAATACATGCGAAGAAAAGACCTATCAACGCCATTAAAAGTGTCTGCCCCATTGCTTTAAACAATAGATGCCCGTAATCAGTAATGATTCCTATCATTTATAAACTCCTTCAAAATAGCAAATGAACGGGCACCTTTCGGTGCCCGATAGTAACACTTGTTTAAATCGGTTACAAATTAGCCGAGATACTTATTGATAATCTCGTCGTATTTACCGTTTGCCTTGATGTTCTTAAGACCTGCATTGAACATATCAATGAGTTCCTGATTGTCTTCATCAAAAATAGCAAAGCCGTAATCAGAACCGGTGTTAGCAGTACCTTCAAGAACCTTGAGTGCAAGTCCGCCATCCTTGATTGAGGTAATCATAATAGGAGTATCCTCGAAGCAAGCAACTGCCTGACCACCGATAACCGACTGGTACATTGTGGGTGAATCCTCATAATATGTAATATTAAAACCATACTGCTCCTTAAGGCTCTCTGCATAGGTAGCGCCCTCGGTACCAGTCTTAACTGCAACTGTCTTACCATTAAGAGCATCAAAACCTGTAATATCAGAATTTGCAGCAACGGTCATGCTCTGGGTACAGGTATAGTAACCGTCAGAGAAAATCCAACCGGCACTCTTTCTCTTGTCGGTAATAGAAGCACCGGCAATCATAGCGTCTGCCTGGCCTGCCTGACAAGCGGCAATAGAAGCATCCCAACCAAGACTCTTAAGTTCATACTCAAAGCCCTGATCTTCAGCGATAGCTGCCAAAATCTCAACGTCAATACCTACAAACTTACCGTCTGCATCGGTATACTCAAAAGGCTTAAATACAGTATCGGTAGCGATAATCCATTTATCGTCATCTGCACCACGGCAACCTGCAAAGCCAAGAGTCATTACCAATACAAGTGCAATAGCTAAAATTTTTACAAACTTTTTCATAAATTCTCCTCCTGTTTACTTAAACACAAGTTATTTTACTTAAACATTTTACCTTGAAAAAGGGCTTTTGTCAACTTGCTAAAGCAGGGTTTATTGTTGCTTATATGAGGTTTTTACTTAATAAAATTAAGTCAATCTTAAAACACAAAGGATTTTTACCATATTAAACATTAAAATTTTGAATGTAAAGTGGCATTTTATCAAGCAACACAACACTACATCTTGCAACCTATATTAACCGACAACGCTATATATGACTTTGATTTTCCAAAAGTTAATAAAATTAAGTGTTTTTATGATTTTTTGTATCAAAAGAAAACTTAAACCGCTTTTAATTACAAAAAATTAGTGCTAAACACTTGCAAATCAAAAGCTTTTGATGTATAATACCCGTATTGATGATTTCATCAATAAAAAAAGAATATTCCCCCAAAACGCTATGACGAAGAAAAGTACCCGTTTTAAAGTGGCAAACAGAGAAATACACCTCGGCTGAAAGTGTATTTGCTAACATTACGGCGAAGTTCCCTTCTGAGCGGCAGTGCTGAATTTTCAGTAGGCGCTGACGGAAAAGCACCGTTATAAGTTTAAAGAGTGTTTGCTCTTAAAGGGTTACCTTTAAAAACAAAAATGCGGGTGGTACCGCGGAGTTGTAAATTACGGCTTCGTCCCTATTCAAAGGGGGACGAAGTCTTTTTATTTTTAGGTAAAATCAAATTATAGTTTCAGGAGGAGAAAAATGAAACAGAAGCTTGAAGAAATCAAGTCAACTGCCCTTGCCGCCATTGCGGCAGCCGCCAACGAAAAGGAAATTGACGACATCCGTGTTAAATACTGCGGCAAAAAGGGTGAACTTACCGCTATATTGAAGCAGATGGGTAGCCTCAGCCCTGAGGAGAGACCGATTATCGGTCAGCTTGCCAACAAGGTACGAGCTGAGCTCGAAACCGCTATCGACGAAGCCGCCACCACTTTCAAGGCAAAAGCAGCCGATATGAAAATTTTGGCCGAAACAGTAGACATTACTATGCCTGCCAAACCTGCCGTAAACGGCGGATTGCATCCGCTCAATACCGTTTTGGACGACATGATTGATATTTTTCAGTCTATGGGCTTTGACGTTGTAGACGGTCCCGAGGTTGAAACCGACTATTACAACTTTGAAGCGCTCAATGTTCCTGCCGACCACCCCGCAAGAGATATGCAGGATACCTTCTATATCGCAGAGAATCTTTTGTTGAGAACACAGACCTCTGCCGCACAGATAAGAACAATGGAAAATCGCAAGCCTCCCATTAAAATCATTTGCCCCGGTAGAGTTTACCGCGCAGACGAGGTTGACGCAACCCATTCACCTGTTTTCCATCAGATTGAAGGCCTCGTTGTTGACAAAGGCATTACAATGTGCGACCTTAAGGGCGTTTTAGAGCAGTTTGCTCACGAAATATATGGTAGTGATACCGAGGTTAAGTTCCGTCCGTCCTTCTTCCCGTTTACCGAACCGAGTGTTGAGGTTGATGTTACCTGCTCTGAATGTAAGGGTAAGGGTTGCCGCGTATGTAAGGGTAGCGGTTGGATAGAGATTTTGGGCGCCGGCATGGTACACCCGAGGGTTCTCAAAGCCTGCGGCATTGACCCCGAGGAGTACTCAGGCTTTGCCTTTGGTATTGGTCTTGACCGATTGACCACAACCCGCTATAAGATAAGCGATATTCGTCTGCTATTTGAAAACGACCTTCGTTTTCTTAAGCAGTTTTAATCGGAGGTGCTAAAATGAAAGTTAGTTTAAGTTGGCTTCAAAAATATGTTGATATAAACGTTCCCGTAACCGAGCTTTGCGACAAAATGGTTATGGCGGGCTTTGAGGTTGAAGAGATTATCGACCTTAGTAAGACAATGCGTAACGTTGTTGTTGGCAAGGTGAATCACATGGAGCGTCACCCCGATTCCGACCATATGTTCATTTGCCAGATCGACTGCGGCTTGGGTGAAGACGTGCAAATCGTCACCGGTGCACAAAACGTGCACGAGGGAGACCTTGTACCTGCCGCACTTCACGATTCTGATTTGCCCAACGGCATGCATATTAAAAAAGGTAAGCTTCGTGGCGTTGAGTCTTGCGGTATGCTCTGCTCAGGTGAGGAGCTTTGCCTTACTGAAAGCGACTACCCCGGCGCCGAGGTTTACGGTATTATGATTTTAAAACAGGACGCCGGTGCCCCCGGTACCGATTTGCGCGAAGTTTTAGGCTTACACGATTATATTATCGACTTTAAAATTACCGCCAACCGTCCCGACTGTCAGAGCGTTCTCGGTATCGCAAGAGAGGCAGCCGTTGTTCTCGGCACACAGTTTAAAGAGCCGAAACCCGAATATAAAACAAACGATGAAGATATAAAATCTTACATTGACGTTAAGGTTGAAAACCTCGACCTTGCTCCCCGTTACTATGGCAGAGTTGTTAAAAACATCAAGATTGCCGAGTCGCCCGACTGGCTAAAAAAATGCATCAGCGCCGCCGGTATGCGTCCGATTAACAACATTGTTGATATTACCAACTTTGTCATGCTCGAAACAGGTATGCCTATGCACGCTTTTGACCTTCGTGACGTTGAAAGCCGTAAAATCATCGTAAGAAATGCAAACACAAACGAAAAAATAACGACTTTGGACGAAAAAGAACATACTTTAACCGAAGATATGTTAGTTATTGCCGACGGTGAAAAGCCCTCATGCCTTGCAGGTATAATGGGTAGTCTTAATAGTGAAATCAAAAATGACACGACTGAAATTTTCTTCGAGTGCGCAAAATTCCGCCGCGATAACATAAGAAAAACTGCAAGAAAGCTTGGTATACGAACCGAAGCCAGCGGTAGATTTGAACGCGGTGTTGACATTATAACCGTTGAATACGCTATGAACCGTGCTTTAGGTCTTGTTTATGAATTGGGCGCAGGTGAAATTGTCGGTGGTTATTTTGACATCAACGCAGGCTTACCCGAAATGCGTGAGCTTAACGTTGTCGTCAGCGATGTAAACGCTTTGTTAGGACTTGAAATTCCTGCCGAAGCGATGGAAAGCATACTTAACAATCTTTGCATCAAAACCAAATTGGCTGACGGTGTACTTCACTGCTTGGTACCCTCTTTTAGAGATGATATTGAGGGTAAGGCTGATATTGCAGAAGAGGTTATGCGTATTTACGGTTACGACCATATTATAGGCAGCACTATGAACGGCGCTATCGTTCGTGGACGCAAGCTACCCGAACGCATTAAGGCAGACCACATTAAAGCCTGTCTTACCGCTAACTCATTTAATGAAATTACTACCTATTCATTCATCGGCAGCAAAGCAATCGACGCATTGAAGCTCAGTGACAACGATGTGCGTAGAAACTGTGTAACAATACTCAATCCGTTGGGTGACGAGTATTCGACCATGCGTACTCAGCTTGTCACAAGTATGATGACGGTGCTTTCGACCAACTACAACCGCAAAAATACCAACGCCCGTCTTTTTGAGTTAAGCAAGGTGTTTATTCCAAAAGCTTTACCTGTAACCGAGCAACCGCTTGAAATTCCTGCCTTATGTATCGGAATGTACGGTGAAAATGAGGATTTCTTTACGCTTAAGGGTATTGTTGAGGCTATTGTTGCTTTATTCTCCAATATAAGACCCGAGTACGAGGTTGCTGCAGAGCCCTACTTACATCCGGGACGCAGCGCAGTACTTAAGTTAGACGGCGATACCGTTGCCACCTTCGGTGAGGTTCATCCGTCGGTATGTGGCGGTTTTGGTATTGACAACCGTTGCCTTGTTGCTGAAATTGCCGCCGACAAGCTTTATGCCCTTTCCAAAGACAAAACCATTTATAAGCCGTTACCTAAGTTCCCTGCCGTTGAGCGTGACTTTGCCTTGGTTTGTGACATTAACACACCCGTAGGAACGCTTGAAAAGGCCATTCGTGAGGGCGCAGGTAAGCTTTGTGAAAAGATTGAACTGTTTGACGTATACACAGGCTCACAGATAGCCGCCGACAAAAAGAGCGTAGCTTACAGAATAACCCTTCGCTCTGCCGAATCTACACTTACTGATGAGGTTATCGACCGCGCAGTAAATAAGATGATTAAACGACTTGACAGCGTCGGCGCAACCTTGCGTTCTTAATTTAAGTAAGCACGAAAAATCCCCGAGGACAAATCCTCGGGGATTTTTTAATACCCTGATTTAGATAACTGTTCTATAATTTCTTTAAAAATAGGCGCACAGTCGACAGAGCCTGATTTTACATCTTCTTTTAATATTACAATGACATAATTACTTCTGCTACCCTCATAATAACCGCAAAACCAGCCGTTTAAAATACTTCTCCCGTTTTCCTTCCAGCCCGTCTGTGCTGTTCCGGTTTTACCACCTGCCGTTATCCCCTCAACATAAGCAGCACTACCTGTACCGTTAGCAAGCGCATTTTGCAGATAACCTTTTATTGTATCAGCATCTTGCTTGCTCATAGCCCTTATGGGTGCTTGGCTATCGGCTTTAGTGTAAATATTATTTTCAGTTGTACCCTCGATTATGGTAGGCAAATAATACTCACCACCGTTTACGATTGCCGCATACATACAGGATAGCGCAACGGGGCTTAAAAGCAAATCACCCTGACCAATTGAAAGATTGACCAATGCCGCCGACTCCAATTGTAGTTTTTGCAAAGTCGGTAAATTGCCTTTGCTTGAAATAATTCCGCCACCTAAATTCAATGCATCACCGAACTTAAAAAGACGTGCAGTATTATAAACGTTTGTCGCGCCAAGCTGTGTGCCCAAGGTATAAAAATAGGTATTACACGAATATGCCAAAGCATCCTTTAGTCCTAACAACCCATGGCCGCTTATGCGGTTACATTTGAAGGTCAACTCACCCATAGTTATACTGCCTGTGCAGGTGTAGTCATAATCCTTTAATTTGTTGCTCATTGCTGCAACGGAAAGGCATGGCTTAAACACAGAGCCGACGTTATACGAATATAAAGCTCGGTTAATTAATGGTGAATCCTCATCATTTAAAAACTGTGCCACGTTATTCTGGTCATAATCGGGACGGCTTACGGTGGCTTTTATTTTCCCGTTAGCCGCATCGACGATAACCGCCGCTCCTGCTTCGACCTCTAACATCGCATCTTCACATATTTTTTGTATTTTACTGTCAACCGTTAAGGTAACACTCGGCAGATTGCTTACAAACGAAAGCTGCCACCCGGCTCCCTTTAACATATGCCCCGTAGAATCGATACTATAAGACACATTTATATCCTTTTCGGAATACAGTAAATCATCATAATGCTTTTCAATTCCGCTAACCCCATGCCCTGAGCCGTCGGTATAGCCTATTACGTGCGCCAGGGTGCCGCTATATCTTATTGGCACCTCTAATCTTAACACTGAATCGTTATCAGCGCTTATGTTATACTCGAACTTTACAGGCGTTCCTTCTTTAAATTTTTCCATTGTCGCCTCAAGTTCATCACCCGTCAACTGTTGAGCCACCGTCGCTATTCCCTGCTCTGTCGGGAAAACTACTGAAACTCGAGTAGTATAGCTATTAGTAAGCGGGACCTGATTGCAATCATAAATCGTCCCTCTGACGTTAGCAATACTTAACCTTCTTGTCGACTGATTGACTGCTACCTGCGCCAACTCCTCGTCGCTAACGATAGTAAGAACCCTCGCGCTGCAAACCGTCATAACAACCAATATACACAAGAAAACTGATAAAGACCTTTTATAAAACGAAGACATTAAAAATCACCCTTTATATTCTTGGATATAAAGAGTGATTTTATTTATCTTTTTTATTCAGCCTTCATTCTCAAAAGAGAACCCGCTTTTACAGGCCTTTCAAACGGTATTTTAACCGTCATGGTAGGATGCGGAGCCGACTCGATTTCCTGACCGTTTCCGTCGTACATAACGTCGGCACGTAATGAAAACGGCATTGCTTTAGGCTCAAGACAATCAAGCTCCTGGCCTTTTAAGAACTTGTTTTTAAGTTCAAGCACTATCATTCCATCCTCATATCCGCGAACAATACCTGCCACCGAATAATCTCTCATATAGCCTGCAGTCAAATATGTCTGCGAGTTAGCCGGTCTGCCGTAATAAAAGCCAGTAGAATACGGACGGTGGCTAATTTTATTAAGCTCCTCCGTTACCCATAAAGGAACGTCACCGTTAGGATTTTGGATATAAGCATCCACAGCGCCACGGTAAGCATTGGCAGTGACGGCTGTATAATAATGCGATTTTGCTCTACCCTCTATTTTCAGGCTCGACACACCTGCATTCACCATATCCTTAATATGCTCTGCCATACACAAATCATTAGCGTTAAGAATGTATGTGCCTTTATCGGTTTCGGTTATATCGTAATACTCACCGGGACGGGTTTGCTCCATAAGAGAATAACTCCACCTACACGATTGAGCACAGTCACCTCGATTAGCATCTCTGCCCGTCATGTACGACGACAACAAACATCTTGCCGAAAACGACACACACATTGCTCCGTGTGCAAAGGCCTCTATATCCAGTTCCTTAGGAGTTTTAGCTCTTATCTCGGCAATTTCATTCAAAGAAAGCTCACGAGCAACCACTATTCTCTTGGCGCCCATATTATAAAATGCGTTGGCCGTTTCATAGTTTACAATGCCTGACTGCACCGAAACGTGTAATTCTTGCTTGGGGGCATACTTTTTTACAAGTCCCATTGTACCAATGTCAGAGGCAATTATTCCGTCAACGCCAATATCGGCCAAAAGTTCCAAAAAGGCAGGTAAACGGGGAATTTCATCATTATGAGGCAGGGTATTACAGGTGACAAACACCTTGACACCGTGTGCCCTGGCGTACGCCATACCCTTACGCAAATCTTCTTCTCCGAAGTTGGTTGCCGCAGTGCGCATACCGAACTCCTCGCCGGCAAGATAAACCGCATCTGCTCCAAAATCAACCGCCGCCTGCAGTCTTACAAGGTCACCTGCAGGACAAAGCACCTCGGGCTTAAATATGTTTTTTTCTATGCCCATTTGCCTTCTTTCTTTAGCTTATTAATTATCTTATTATGCTCTGAATTTGTATTGGTAAAATAAAAATTCATATCCTTGTCGGTAACAAAGAAGTATGCCTCGCACTCCTCGTGCGGATTAAGCGCAGCATTAATCGAGTCTATACTCGGTGAGCAATATGCGCCCGGTGCCAAACCGACAATCTTATATGTATCGTATTTCGATGTGTTATACGCATACTTGGTTGTAGGGTCGGATTGCAGATAGGCTCTCTCTTCCCAGTTATTTATACGGTTCCAGAACACTGCCGAAACCCTCTGCTTGTCCTCGTAATTTGCAACACTGGCTTCCATCTCGATTATCGAAGCAAGGGTTAATATATCGTGCATCGAGTAACCCATTTTGTCGGCCTTAAAAAGCATTTCATCGGTCAACTTTTTATCAAAATTCTGGAGCATTTTGTTTATAGCCTGCTCTGCTCCCTCTTTGTTTCCCGTTTTATAAAAATAATACGTATCGGGGAACAGATATCCCTCAAGTCTATAATGGACACCGTCCTCTTCAGTAGCAATGCCCTTCATAAATTCATACTGATATTTGGAATAATCGGCCTCGTTTACTGCCTTTTTAAACTCTTGCTCGGTACAAATTCCCACCTCAGCAAGCTTTTTGGCGATTTTATCAACCGTCCAACCCTCGACAATAGTAACCTTAACCTCATCGGCCAAGGCGCCTTTTTTAGTCAAGGCCTCAGCAATATCCTCATAACTATCGTCCTTGCTAAAGTAGTATACACCGTATTGAAATTCGCTGTCGTGACCGGCGCCCTTAGCATAAATTCTGAAAAAAAGCGAACTTTTAATAAGCCCTGCATCCTCAAGCATTTCGGCAACTTCTTTTGCACTCGAGCCTTTTTCGACTACTATTTCCTTTTCGTTAGATGCATCCTCAGCAAAGCTTACGCCCAAATAATCGGTCGCAAAATAAATAATAGCAACCGCAGCAGTAATAGCAATAACAAAAATAGCCGCCATCCATATCATAGACGTAAGACAGCTTCTGCCGGTCGAAACCTTTTTGCCTTTCTTTTTCTGCTTTCCTTGACCTACGTCCTCAGCTATACTGTCAGCTTCGGAGCTGTCAATAAAGAAATCCTGACCAATAACAAAATCGTCAGTAAGATTACTGTCGTCAAGCTTACCTTGGTCAATTTCTTCCTTGCTAACCGAGCTTGAGCTTATATTAACAATTTCATTATCATTATCAGCGTTGTTTAAAAATTGGTCATTACCCATAGTATTAACCCTTTCCGAGAATTGCTTTTTATCTGAAATGTTTCTTTCTTTCATTGCCGTGTCTTGCGTTAATGCTTTTTATCCAATTTTCCGTAACAATCACATCAACGGGGCGGTCATATCTGCCGTGATACATATGTCTTCTCACATATTTTGAGTAGCACATACCCACGCATGAACCCTGAAAACGCGACAAATAACGGTCATAATAGCCTTTACCATAGCCAAGTCTAAAGCCAACATAGTCAATAGCCAACGCAGGCAATAACATCAAACATCCGCTATAATCCTCAACCATCGGCAAATTTTCATCCGGTTCAAGCACGTTGAAAGTTCCGGGCGACAAATCGTCAAAGGAGGTTATATAATGAAACTCCATCAGACGCGTGTTGGGAATACACCTCGGCACAGCAACCTTTTTGCCATCTGCCCAAGCGCCCTTTATTATCTCAAAGGTGTCAACCTCAATTTCGGTCGAAACATAGACAAGCACTGTACTTGCGGCGCGATATTGATAAAGCTTAAAAACATTTTTGGTAATACCGCTATCCCATTCTGCTTTGAGCTGTTTGTCCATCTGTCTGCGTTCATCCTTAATGGACTGGCGCATTTCGTTTTTGTATTGTCTTATGTCTAACGGTCGCATAACATCGTTTCCTTATAATGCTCAGCTACCGCCTTACCGCTAACGTATTCAACAATTTTTAAGCCAAACTCAACGGCAGCGCCCGCACCGCAGGCAGTAATAATATTGCCGTCCTGCATAACAGCATCCGAACACACATTGGCGCCTAAAAGCTGCTCCTCAAAACCGGGAAAGCAGACTGCTTTCTTGCCATTTAACAGTCCCTTATGGCCTAAAATCGACGGCGCTGCACAAATAGCAGCTATCAAAAGACCGTGTTCTACCGCATAATCTATAAACCTTTGCACCGAAGCCGACTTTTCAAGATTAAGTGTACCGGGCATACCACCGGGGAGGATAATTCCCTCACAATCCGCATCGGGTGCCACCTCGCAGTCAATCACATCGGCAACCACAGGTACCTGATGTGCACCTGTTATAACCTTTGCGCCAACACCTACGGTATACACCTCTAAATCGGCACGGCGCATTATATCTATCGGGGCAAAGGCTTCCATTTCTTCAAAGCCGTCTGCCAACAAAACGTAAAACATTGGTTTTCTCCTTTAAAATTACAAAACAAGAATTATTTTATTGCCTCAACAACATGGCTTAAAATCTCATCGGAAATATCCTCAACCGTTCTCGGTTTATCACCCGAGGCGCAATTTACAACCTTCCAACCGCACTTATTTGCAGCATATTTTGCCGCTTTTCGACAATTTTTGAGATATTCCTTGTTTTTTTCGTGAATATCTCGCTTATTTTCATCGCCACCGTATCTTACGCTAAGCAAGCTTGATGAAACCTCATTGGGCATATCTAAAAAAATTACAAGGTCAGGCTTCGGAATAGCGGTTTTCTCATACTCGGTTTCGTACAACCAATCAAGATATTCATCCCACTTTTCCTCAGGTAACTTTGACATCTGATGATAAGCATTAGATTCAACGTAACGGCCACTAACTACAACACCACCGTTATCATAAAACTCACCCCAATGACGCTTATAGCTGGCATATCTGTCAACCGCATAAAACAACGAACTTGCATAGGCATTAACGGCATCAGGCTTGTCCCCAAACTCACCACCAAGATACATTCTTACCAAGGTACTCGATGGGTCCTCATAATCCGGAAAGGATATAAGCTTTGAGTTTATTCCTTGTTCTTCGAGCTTTTTAGGCAACAGATTTAACTGTGTAGTCTTTCCGCTACCGTCCAGACCCTCAATGACTATAAGTTTTCCCATTTACTATGTTCCCCTTTATTATTTAAGAGAATATTTTTGACGCATTTCAATCAACTTGCCGCAGGTCATTTTACCCTCGGGGCAAGGACCGGTCAAGCAAGATGGACCTGCATATTTAAACAAATTAGGTGCAACCTCACGACACAAGCGAAGCATCTCGTTGGCAACCTGCTGAATTTCCCACTGTGCACGGTTACAACAACGGTGACGGAAGAAATTATGTAAGCTTCTTGCGTTCATGGTAACAATCATTTTAGTATCGCAAGCATTGGGCAACACAAAACGCGCGTCCTCAATAGCCTTTTTCTCAGCGGCGCGGTCGGCTGATTTCTCATCCATTCCTGCCTCAATAAACACTGCTTTATGCTTTGCTTTTAAAACGTCGGCAATTTTGTCGTAATATTCCTGATCCTTTTCCATTGCCTCAATAAAAAGCTTTTTGGCCCCGCTGTCATTTTCGATCTCGGGAGGCATTACATATTCAAACTGCAGTTCTTTAACGTAACGTTGGCTCTGTACCGAGAACGATGCAATTCTATGCCTTGTTATTTGTGCGAGCAAAGCTCTCGACACGCCCTCGATACCAAAGGTAAAGGTTGCGTGTTCGATCGGGCTTTCGTGACCTATTTCGGATAACATATCAACAAATGCTGCTGTCTTTTCAGGAGTTAATTTTTCTCTCACATCATCAATAGATGCGGCCGAATAGCAGAGTCTTGCTGCCGATGCAATAGTAAGCTCCGGGTCGGGAGTATGTGCAAGTAAAGTTACCTTCAAATCAATCACCTTTTCATTAAAGATTAAAACTATGTATATTTATTTAATTATATCAAACTTAACTCAATTTGGCAATATCTAAATGCAAATTACATTGCATATCATTTTGCTTACAAAAGGTTGTAAAAATATTTAAAAAATATCAAAATTCCCCCTTTTATATCTTGCTGATTTGTGTTAATATATGTTTAGAAAATTCTTTTTTGGAGGTTATTATGTCTATTGCAAGTTATAAACATCTACCTTATGGTGACATGACCATTATAGCCATGAAAGGCTGTGAGGAATTTGCCGATAAGGTAGATTACTATTTACAGCAGTGGCGCGGTATGCCGGAGGAGCACACCTACGTTATTCATCCTGAATGTCCGCGTTTTGGTACGGGTGAGGCAAAAGGTTTGATTAACCACACCGCCCGAGGCCTTGACGCATTCATCATTTGCGACTGCTTTAATTACGGTGTGACCTATAAAATGTACGGCCAAAACGTTCCCATGAGTCCTGACGATCATTTTCAGGATTTAAAACGTGTTATCGCTGCTCTTGGCGGTAAAGCAAGAAGAATTACCGTTATTATGCCTATGCTTTACGAAGGCAGACAGCACCGTCGCTCTGCTAGAGAATCGCTTGACTGCGCAATGGCTCTTCAAGAGCTTACTGCAATGGGCGTTAAAAATATTCTCACCTTTGACGCACATGACCCGAGAATATGCAATGCAATTCCTCTCGGCGGCTTCGATAACGTTCAGCCTACCTATCAGATGATTAAGGCTTTGCTCAGAAGTGTTCCTGATATTAAGATTGATCGCGACCATCTTATGATCGTTTCACCTGATGAAGGTGCAATGTCACGTTGTATTTACTACTCATCTGTTTTAGGTGTGGAGTTGGGTATGTTCTACAAGCGCAGAAACTACTCAATCGTTGTTAATGGACGTAACCCCATTGAAGCACACGAGTTCCTCGGCAACGACGTTACCGGCAAAGACCTCATTATTGTTGACGACATGATTTCCTCCGGCGATTCCTTGTTAGATATTGCTGCCAAGCTTAAGGAAAAGAATTGTAACCGAGTTTTTGCTTTTACAACCTTCGGACTTTTTGTTGAAGGCTATGACAAATTCGACCAGTATCATAAAGATGGCTTAATTGATAAAATCTTTACAACCAACCTTGTATATAACAAGCCTGACCTTTTCGAGCGCGATTGGTACTGCCGTGTTGATATGTCAAAATACGTTGCTTACTTAATCGATACCATTAACTATGATAATTCTATAAGCTCGTTGCTCGATCCTATTGACAGAATTAAGAACGTTATTGAAAAATACAATAATAAATAATTTTAACTAAAATCGCCCTCACTTTCGTGAGGGCGATTTTCTTTTTGCACAAAACAAAAAATCAGGCGTTCCTTAACGGAACGCCTGAAATATTAGGATTAAATTATTTTGCAAAAACCTTTTTGGAGGTTACAAGCAAAGCGCCTGCAGCAACTATTACCATTGAAAGAATGATAATCGGGCTTACAGAAGCATCACCTGTAGAACCACCTGTATAACCATAAAGTGTAATGGTTACATCGTCAATGTAAAGGTCGTTACCAGCACCGGTCGAAATACCTACGTAAGGAGTTGCGGCCTTGAAGGTGTAGGAAACTAACTGCCACTCGCCTTCCTTAAGATCGCTCATCTTTGTGATAGCGCCGACAACCTCTGCACTACCAATAGCAGTATGAGAATCCATCTGGATGAGAGAAATAGCGCCGTTAGCATCACCTATTGATGTGGGTTTGACATACAGGCTAATTGTGTATGTATCACCAACATTAAGTGCATAATCAGCACTTCTGATAACGGTTGCAGCCTTATCACCTGCAGTTACGCCCTTTCTGAAGAGAGAGGTCTCACCGCTCTTTACATTGGAAGGATCAAAGTTAGCAGCTTCCTTATTATACAAGGTATATGCACCTGCGATACCCATAGCCTTTGTGCTGGGCGGGAATTCTTCGTAGCTTTCAGTGAACTTAGCAAGCTGCCACTTAGCATAAAATGTTGTGTTAACCTCGCCGAATACGGTATCGGTAACAGGCTGAGTTAACTCAAAATCTGTAAACCAACCAAGGAACTTATAACCGCTTCTCTTCGGTGTGGGAAGAACGAGCTTATCACCGGGATCACCCTGAAGACGCTCAAGAGCCTGACCACCGTTGGTGTTAAAACGGACAATAGTTCCGTAAATGTTCATAGCATGCTCTTCGGTTTCAACAACAACATCATCAATGTAGAGATCATTGTTGCCGTTAGTACCGATGTAGAGGTAGTCCTTACCAATAGGTGCGCCCTCTGCGTACTTGGCAACGAACTCGATAGTTCCAACGGTCCAATCACAAACACCGTCTACTGTAATAGGATTATCCTGTTTAGAATGGTTATCCCACTGGTCATTCTTACCGGCAATAACAGCATAAATGGTGTTAGGCTTGTTATCCTGAGACTTGTAAACCTTATACTTGAAGGTGAGCTTATACTTAACGCCTTCGATAGGTCTGATATAGCCGTCTGCATTCATCAAAGCAGCCGATGCAACAGCGTTTGTATCAAAGTTAGTACCGTAATCGATATCGTAGTTCAAAGCAAAATTGCCGTTAAGTCTGGCAGGCTCATAACGAAGTGATACGTTCGATTGATTCCAATAAGAATCAGGAAGATCATCATATGTAACTACAAAATCGATATTTTCCCATTTTGCATAAATGGTTGTATCCTCTGCAGGAGCCTTATTCAAATCAAGGGGAGTAGTAAGTCTGCGGTCAACATACCAACCGAGGAACTTCTGACCCTCGATATAAGGATCCTTCGGCATGCCAACAATCGGCTCACCGGGATTAGCAGCTACAACATAGCCTAATGAATCATATGATTCAAGATTGGTTCTGAAGTCAAGCTCGATAGCCTTATCATCAAGCTCCCAAACTGCTTCAGCATTAACGATACCAACAGGCATCTTGAAATCTTCAGTAAGCTCCTGTGCCTCGCCGTTAGCATCATAATATTTCCAGCCCTTGAGTGTGTAGTAAGGCTTCTTAATGTCAGGAAGCTTGCCAATCTTTGTGCCCTTTGTCTTAACAATGGGATCGCAATTAATATTTGAAAGGGTATCAAATACGATAATACCATCTCTACCCGAAACTGCATGAGCAGTTACTTTAACGTTGTCAAAGTCAACAACTGATGCCATTTCTTCCGGAACGTTAGTTGCGTTATAGAAATAGATAGCAAGGCTTGTGTGAGCAGCAGACTTAGAAAGATCTGCCTGGAAGGTGTATTCTACGTGCTCCCATACTGCGCCGTCATCACGGTACTCGAATTTTGCGAGTTCTACAAGTGTAGACGGCAATAAACCACTTGTCTGTGCAGTTGAAGGTTTAACAAAACCAACACCTATTGCAGAAATGGTTTCACTATGCTTAACTCTGTAATCAAACTCGATAGTGTACAAACCACCATCAATAAGTTCTAACTGCTTTGTACCGTTATTAACAGTAAAGTAGTGGTAGCCCTTCTTCTGACGGAAGTGAGCAACTCTCAAGAAATGATTGCTGTCTTCAGCAAAAATTTCACCGCGGGTGATATATCCGTTACCTGCAGCATACTCGAACTTGTTAGCATCAGTTTCGCTGTAGATAGGATCGTTTTCGAAATCCATTTCGAAATCTTCTGCAACTACAGGCGTATACTGGAGAATAGAAATATCATCAAGATAGACCTTAGCGCCACTGCCTTCAACAGCAAATACCAAGTAAGGCTTATCAGCTTCTGCTACGTAATCAAACTCTACAGCAACCTCTGTCCATTCAGTTTTGCTGGATTCGAAGGTTGTTATATCGGTAACCATAGCAGCAGTCTTACCACCGGTGGTATAAAGACCGTCTGCGGTTGAACCGTAGAACTTAAAGCTTATATTATTAGTTGCATCAGGAGAATAATATCTGAAAATTGCTCTGTAATGCTGACCGTCAACAAGCTTAAGACCGTCCTGAGCACCGATGGCACCAAGTAAAGCAAAGTTGCCATCTGCAGCTGAACCGTCTACACAAAGAACGTTGTTCTGTGCATCGAGCGGATCTTTAACAACGCTTACATTAGAAGATGCAAGTGCGTTTTTGGGGTCGTAAAGACTGTCAGCTTCGAAACCAGTCTCAACGCCGTTATACTTAGCAACAAGTGTCTTCTGAGCACCTGCGAACTTAGACTCTGCGGTAAGAGTCTCGTCAAACCAACCAACAAAATTTTTGTTGGCAACAACAGGAAGCTCAGTACCTGTTTCGAGGTCAACAGTTGTGGTTTCACTACCATTAATTAAGGTATATGTCTCAGTACCTACGTAAGGCATAATGGTAATGTCATCAAAGTAGCAAAGACCACCCTCTTCACCAACCTTATTATATACGGTAAAGTTGAAGTTGGGTCTTGTGCTATCTGCTCTGAAAACAAATGTCTCGCTATAATATGCCCAGTTTGTCTGTGCATTAGTGTAAACAAGAGTTGATTTCGGGAAATTTGCATCAGTAGATGCATCGACACCACCGCTACCTTTCATACCGGTAACGCTATCGGCGCTGACTTTAACTCTCAACCAAACATTACGCTGCTGTGTCGGGAAGTAATATTTGAATGAAAGAGTATACTTTTGACCGTCAACCAACTGTCTAAGAGCACCGTCTGCACCCTCAGCACCTGCCAAACCTACATTTTGGAATTTATCTGTGATGCCTGTATTGTCAAAAACAATAACAGTGTTGTTAGCGTCCAACGGGTCGGTTACAACAGCAGCGGTGGTACCAAGTGTACCAATGGTACCATTCGGGTCGTAATAACCCTTGTCTTCAAAGGTGAGAACAACACCGTCGTATTTAGCATACAAATCAGTGCATGCTGCATCAGCAGTGGTATACTTTGTTTCTAAGGTTTTGTCATACCAACCAAGGAAATTAGCCTGGTTAGCGACAGGTTCGGGCAGACCAAGATCTGCACCTGCTTCAAGAACCTTTGTTGTTGTTACGCCATTGATGTGGAATGTATATGTTTCACCTGTGGCACCACTTACGTTGCCTGCAAAAGAAACAACACACAAGGACATCAGCAGAGCAAGAACACAAACAATGCTTAAAGCTTTCTTTAAAGCACGATTTTTCATCGCTTTACCTCTTTCCTGTATAAATACCACATTTACAACCCTCGGTGAAACCACCGAAAGTTGTAAAATGTGAAAGTGTTTTTATATATGCTATTAGCGAGCCTTCATAGCGGCAATTTTCTTCTGAATTACCTCGTTACATTTTGCAACAGCACCCTCAACGACACCTGCAACAGCATCGATTTCGGTAGGTACCTGAGCAGAAGAAGCTCTTGCAGCACCACTACGGAAGAGGTTGTAAGAAGCATTGTACCAGCCCGGATCACCGGCAAGAATAGCAGCAGAGTCGTCAAAGTTGAAGAACAACTGATCTGCCTTTGCGGTGGTATAGCCGTAATAGAAGTTACCTGCTTCGGGAGTGATAAAGGTGTTCTGGAGATCGTAGTTTCTTGGATCAAGGAAGAAACGCAAGAAGTAACCTGCAGCATTTGCATGAGGTGCACCGTCTACAATACCATACATACGATGGATAGCACTTCTACAAGCCTCTTTACCTTGTTCAATAGAAGGTAAATATGTAAAGCCTATGTCCTGAGGATCCATCTCAGAGAAGTAACCGGTTGCCTTAAGACCGTAAGTACCGGTAATAACGATACCACACTTACCTGCAATAAAGGCATTATTGTTACCACCAAGGAGACCCTGTGCTCTCATATCAGCATATTTCTGATATGCAGTTACAAGTTCCCTTTTACCAACACCGCTCGAATAAGTATTGGTTTTCCAATCATACATAACGAAAGAAACGCCCATGGAGTCGCCCATACGAGCAACGTCAACAGAACCACCGTAGTAGTCAGAGCCTAAAGCCTTAACTTCTCTCATAACACGGATCATAGTATCCCATGTCCAGTTACCTTCTTCATAATACTCTTCAGGAGTCTTAAAACCATTCTCTGCAAAGAGTGTCTTATTGTAGTAAACCATGTTACCGCCACACCAGGGGGTACCAATGGTGTTAACCATGTAAATGTTGCCGTCGATAGTAGCAGTCTGAATCAAATCCTGGTTCCAGATCGGCTCGTTAAGGTCAACAGTAGAAACAAGGTTGATAGGTGCAGCGATTTCAATACTCAAGGGGAAAGCCATATCCTGATCGTTCGAACAGAATACGTCCGGAATATTGCCGGCCTGAATCTGAATCTTCATATCATTGATATAAGCACCACGCGGAATATGCATATATTCGCACTTGATACCAATTTTTTCTTCGATAGTCTGCTGTACGTTTGTACCTTCAGCTTCCAACTCATTAGTGGTCATACAGAACTTAACTGTCTGGCCCTTAATTTCTGCCGGCATGCTTGCATAAGGATCGAAATTCTCGTAAGGGCTGCCTGCTTCAATACTGGGAGTATTGGCGATAACCTGTTCCTCTGAACTATCAGCAGTACCTGAGTTGCTATTGTCTTTGTCAACGTTATTGCCACCACATGCGGCAAAAGCAGAAACAAGAATCAAGCAAGCAAAGAGCACACTGATCATTCTTTTGATGCTGTTTTTCATAATGTGAATCCTCCTGAAAAAAATAGCTTTTTTTATAACGGGACATAACTCATACACGCCCATTCGGTGAAGAAAATACCAAATTTGCATAGTACAACCGATACTATTCCCGATACTACATGGTAATAATACCAAATCTTACAGAAAAATTCAACAGTATTTTAATATTTTTTTATAAAAATATAACCAAAAATGGAAGGCGTTTGTTGGTGAAAATGAAATAAAACCCTTCTTATCTTATACCGATTTTTCAAATTTTTGGTATAAATAGCAAATATTTGCACAAAACTTAGAAATATCGTTTGCTTTCGTTGGCTATTTTAACGCAAAACACAAAAAATCCCTTCAGAAATGTAAACAAATCTGAAGGGATTTTTGAAAGTTAGTATTTTACTTTTATCCTGTTATACCTACTCTGTCAATACTCTTAACGAAGTTCTTCTGAAGAATCATATACATTATAAGTACAGGGATAATGAACATCAAGCAAGCCGCCATAAGAATAGCCATCGATTCGGGGCTTTCAGGACCGAACGTAAAGCCATAAAGCTTATCGGTATCGGCTGCCGTCTCAATATTGCCGAGCATAACAGCCAACGGCCACTTTTCTGCATACAGATACATAGCTGCGAGGTAGAAATCGTTCCAGTGCCAGATGATTGAGAAAACCGTAACGGTCATAATAACAACACCTGACGAAGGAAGCGCGATTCTAAGATATGTCTTAAGAGGACCTGCGCCGTCAATCCAGGCAGCCTCTTCAAGCTCTTTAGGCAAGCCTTTAAAGAACTGAATGTAGATGTAAATAATGATACCTGCGCGGATACCAACACCGAACAATGCCGGCAAATAGAAGGTCCATACCGAGTTAAGTACGTTAATTCTCAAATCGATACCCGTCAACTCATTTACAAGGCCCAATATTCCAAAGAAGTCAAGCTTTGTATAGGTTGCAACGGTAGGCATTATCATCATCTGTGACGGAACAAGGATAAGAAGGAACATAAACAATGTTAAAATTCTCTTTTCCTTGAACTCAAATCTTGCAAGACCGTAAGCAACGAGAGAACAGCTGATTATCTGAATACCGGCAGCCACCATCTCGTAAACAATTGTATTTACGATGGCTGAGCCGAATTTCATCAATTCCCAAGCTATTCTGAAGTTTTCTGTGGTGACCGAGGGGGTTATCCATATAACCGATGGGTCGAAGAAAGACTCTCTTGTACGGAATGCCGAACTCATCATGTAAAGCAGAGGATACAGAACAATATATCCAATAGCAATCAGCATTACATATCTTAACAAAGAGGTAAACACGCTGTTGCTTTTAAGAACCATCTTGTACCTTGTTTCAGCACTTGCGTTCTTAAACTTATTGTAAAAGCCTTTAATTTTATCAATAACAACCATCAGCTTCTACCTCCCTGAATCCCAACGCTTAAGGCAGAACTTCGAATACAACAGCATTATAAGTGCAATGAGCGCACCTACAATTATGAAGTATATCCAAAGCATAGCTGAGGCTTTACCATAGTTGATAGTTGCCTTCATAAAGGTATAAGCCAATGCCATTACGTCGTTAGTTTTACTCGTTATCAACTCAACAAGTGTGAATATGATAACAAGAATTGTTGTTCTTGCGAGCATGGGGAGAGTGATAAACCAGAACTCCTCCCATTTAGTAGCACCCTCAACCTTAGAAACCTCATAAAGTGAATCGGGAATCGACTGCATACCTGCAATAAACAGAACTATCTGAATACCACAGTTCCAAACAAGATTGAAGATGTTGTTGAAAACGACGTTGAAATAAGTGCCTATTTCGGTAGGCAACGAAAGCCACGCCAAAATTTCTTCAACCGAAATCATATTGGAAGCAAACGAAGACGAAACACCCGAAGATGAAAGTTCACTTCCGGTTGATGCAAACAAGTGCTCTATAACAACACCTGATGCAATAATAACCGGCAAGAAATAAAGTGCTCTGAAGAAAAGCCTTCCCTTGAAATTCTGATTAAGCAAAAGAGCAAGAATAAGACTCAAAATAACAATTACCGGCAAAGAATACGCCAATGATATAAGGCTCTGCGTCAGCAAGTCTGTAAACTCTGCGTGTTCATTTATAGCATATTTAAAGTTATCTAAACCAATATAGTCATAAATAAAGGTACCGGCAGAGTAGTTAAGCTCACAGAAAGAGTAGTAGAAGGACTGGAAAAGCGGAACTATAAAGAAAATTATAAGACCGATTTCCCAATGCAATACGAACAGACGTCCGTATGTACTTTTAAGAGATTCTATACCTTTATGCTTCTTCTTACGCTTTATGCGTTTAGCGGGCGCTTCTGTATTTGTGCTTTTAATTTCATCTGCTGTCATCTACATTACGCCCCCTTTACCGTGATATAACTTCTGGCAGCCACAACCCCGTCATTTGACTGATACTCGGTATCGCCGTAGTTGACGTATACCGAAACACCGTTACTGAAGGTTGTTTTTCTAACCTTTTCGGTCAAAATCTCGTGATTAACTATGTTTGCATTCTTAACCGACTCAAAATAGTCTTTATACTCTGCAACCGTTTCAATAATATCGGTCTTAACACCACGCTCTATAATTTCATCCCAATAGAGTGAACCATAGAACACGTTCTGAGCCGAATTGATAAGTCTGGTATCATAATCGGCAACCAATGTATATGTAAGACCGCTACCTGTTTCAACCGCCTCTAAAAGTGTGGTTTCCTTATTAGTAGCAAGGTTGAGTGAAGTGGTAGACATAGAAACTTCGCCCTTGAAAACTATCTGATAGAACGGAACGTCTACCGTAAAGACTCTATACTTTGAAGAACCATACGGAACGTCGTAAACATGGTCGCAAAGCTCAGCTGCAAAGCCGTTTGCGTCACTGCCTGCAATCTTATAGCCATCATTTTTAAAGGAGTTGATTATTGCTGAGAACTGCTTATCGGAATTCGATGCTGAATAATACTCTCTATCAGAATAGTCCGAATAAACCATACTGGTCAAGGTATCAAGGCTAAGACCCTTAAGCTTCCAATCTTTAGCAGCCTCTTTTATACTTTCTGCAACCACCGGAAGCTTAGTTCTTGAAACAAGATAGAAGTTTCTGAGTGATGTGCTGCTTATACGGAAGTTAACATCATAATAGCTCTTGATTGTATAGCTTCCGTTTGCGGCATCGGCTCGTCCAAAGGAGGTGCTGACACCGCCACCCGAACTGCTGAACCTGACCATGTCAAAGTTCATAAACAGGTTAACGTTATTGTCTTGACAGTACTTATTAAGTGCTATCAAGTCATCGTCGTCACCAAATTTACCGCCTATTTCATAGCCGCCGGCAACCGTTCCAATATCGTTACCGTTTGAGCCAAAGCCTATAAGGTTAGCATTAATTCCGCCAACACCGGCTTTTTCGTTAAGTTCTTTTATGATTTCTTCAGCCTGCTTAACGGTTGTTGTAACCAACATATCACCGCTTGGAATACCGAAGATGAACTTTTTGGTTTCGATACCACCGACAAGCTTTAAGTTAAGAAGCTTATCGTCAGAGGTCTTCTTGGCAAACTGTTCTTCCTTCTCAAGATGCTCACGGTATTTCTGTGCCATACCGACATACGATGCATCCTCATCATAAAGCGGATAGAAGCCAACCGTCATCTTGCTATCGGCAAAACCATCCGCATAAAGCTTAGTTTTAACAACCGACGAAGTGAACAACGTCTGTACTGCTTCCTGATAACCTCTTACTCTAAATTCTGAGGTTACATATGAATACTTAGTTAATGCCTGACCTGTCATAGTATTAATGTAGGCATACTCTGCACCATCTTCGATGATTGCGCAAACGGCACGGTCACCGTTAACAGCACCATAGACAGGAAGTCTTACCGACTCTTTAGTTGTAACCTGCTCGTCGGTCTCAATGTTTTCATCGCCACCGTAAACAGGCTCTGATGTGGTTGTACCAATACCTGTTGTATAGGTGGGATAAAGCAATGTGCCCGAACCAGAAGGAACAAACATATAATGGCCTTCTTTATCTGCATTTTCATTAGCTATAGAGCAGAAGAAGGGTGCGATTACAATACTTGAAATACAGTACTGTTCGTTTTCCTCAATTCTTTCGGGGTCGATTGAGATTTTAATACCGTCGTCAACGAGTACGAAGGTAATCGGAATGGTAAACTCATACTTTTTGAAGTAACAAACCATTTCAAGTCCGTTATCTATCTTCTTAAGTGTGAAATTACCGCCGTTAATAGACTGTGCCGACGCATTGGTTTCGTTAGCAACCGAGTTAGCGGTAGCATAGTAATTAACGGTTATAGGTGATTCAAGTCTGGGGTGGTTATTTGCCTCAAAGCCTTCCTCATCATAGGTTGAGTTGATAGACTCATAAGGTACATAGCTCCACTCGCAGTCCTTAATCTTATCGTATAAGATAACTCTCGACGATTCTGCATTCCAAATAAGACTGAAGTTGTCATTCTCTGCAACACAGGTGGTTTTCAACTTGTCAAATTTTTCGGGCATATTGAATCTGAGCAATGCTGCCGTTTTTACGGCACATCCTGTTCCGAAAAGGAAGAGAACACAGCAAAGCAACAAGCACAATGCCGAAAGAACAACACGTTTGATGTTTTTCATATGTCTCCTCCTTTAAAATAGTTTCAAAATTTCGGTGTAGACCGTTACGATAAAGCCCCAAGTCTGCTGCAAGAGGACGCCTACCATAATAAGCAGGAATACAACTATTGCACAGCCCAAAAGTGTTAAAAGTGTAGTCCAAAGGAACTTAAAGAAGCTGTAATCGTGTACAACGATTGAACCTACTGCAAGCAACAGAATGGTATAAAGCGTACATATAACCATAAGTACGTTTAAGAATGCCGCCTCATCAGGAACAAGAACGTTGGAAACAACGACATAGACAAGGCTGCCTATGAGCGACGGAATAAGGCTATAGCTTATTACCGTGAAGATTTCCTTCATTTTACCCTTGCCGCCCAAAAGCGTACATACTGCCCAGTTAGTAACCGTCCACAGTATGACAAGACCGGCAGTCTTGGCAAGAATGAGCAATGCATTGTAGCTTGACGGGTCAAAGTATACAAACGCAAAGCCGCCCATTGTTGTTGTCAATACATCAAATACGTAATACAAAGCGATAATTACCAAGCATATCGGAATTGATGCAAGATTCTTTTCTTTTATCTCGCGGAAATTATCAAACGGATGTAATATAACCGTTGTTGCAAGGTGAACCTTTTCGTTCTTTACAACACGGATCTTGTGTTTAGTTGAATAAACCAACAAGAAAATTACACCTGCTATAAGAACAACCGCAATAATCATTATCCACGTAAAGTTATCACGAATAAACTCGGTTCTGATAGTGTCAAAAGCAAGGCTGTAGGTATCACGGTCATAACCCTCTTTGGCGAGAGAAAGTGCCTTGTTGGCATATTCGGAAGCCAAAGCCTCGTCGGTTGCATTCTGGCTCATTACAAAATAGCCTTTTGCAAGACCTGCGTAAGCGAGCTGACAGTTACGGTCCTGTTCGAGAACCTCTGTCCACTCAGCCATTGCCTCTTCATAGTCACCTACAACAGTTTTTGCCTGTGCAGACTTGACCAGCTTACCATACTCGGTAATGTCAAACACGGTCAAGGTATTCTGACCTTTATCGGTAACTATTATAGAATCAGTAAACTCGTTATAGGTGATACCGCTCGGAGTAAAGAAGGTACCGTCCTGCTCACCTGTCTTAATACCGCCGCCAAAGGCTGAAATCATGGTACATTCATCATCATAGATGAGAATACGTCCATAGGTGGCGTCCAAAGCGTAGATGAAACCGTTGTTATCAACCGTAACACCCATAATATCCTGAACACGACCGCCTTTTGACTCGCTCAGCTTGGTACTGCCATAGCCCTCGTCTGCAAAGTTAATATTTTCAGATTTAAGGATATTGCTACCGCCCGGATTAAGTCTTTTTATCTGAGCTGTCTGAGTTCTCGTTTTCATACCACCAGTTGTGGTGTATACAAAGCCCTCATCATCTATCCAAAGATCTGTAAAGGTGTAAGGCAGAGATTTTACCATTGAGCCTCGCTTGGCATTGTTGGTGAAAAGTCTGTTCCAAAGAGTTTTAAGAGCCTGTGTAATGGTTGCCGGAACATCGTTTGAACCATAGAAACCGAGGAACTCATCTTCGGGTGAATAAAGAATTGCACCGTAATACGAACCGTCACTAAGAATGTAAACGTATCCCTCGTGGTCAACCGCAACCTTAATAGGCTGATACAGGAAGTCTGACGGAATCAACGGAGAATCAGGCAAAGAATAAATCTTTAAAAGGTTACCCTCATCATCGCACTTGACTACTCGTCCGCTCCACTGTGAAGGAAGGTAAATATAACCGTCATTATCGACGAAAACACCTTTTGTATAAGTCAAATCTAACTTATTGCCTTCTTCATCAACAACGGATGTGATTTCCTTGATAACGTTGTAGTTTTCGTCAAGAATTATAAGTCTTGATGCATTATCGACAACATAAATTCTGCCATCAGGACCTACATGAACGTCATTAATAGCAGTAGTGCTTGAATCGATACAACCCAAGTCATTGTATGTAAGTACTTTGGATACTTCATACATCGGTTTGCTGTAAACTGCTTTACTACGACCACTGCTATTGAATTCATACCAATAGGTATAGCTTTCATAGCCTATTTCGTCGGTTTTCTCGGAAACGGCTGAAAATACAGCTGTCGGAATTATCATTAAAGCAACAAGCAAACAAACTGAAACTTTTATAAGAAGATTTCGAATTTTAGTTCTTTTCATTATCCGTAACCCCCTTATTCCTTAATACCGGCGCTACTCATTGCTTCCATAACGTTACTCTGAGAAATCATGTAAACAGTGATAGGCGGTATCATAAGTATACAGGTAACAGCCATGGCACTACCAGAACGAGCAATACCACCGTTTGTTATCTGCGACATAATTGTAGGCAAAGTTTTCAAGGTTTCGCTGAAAATCGTTCCGCCGGGAACACTTGCCCAAACATCACGGAAGGTGAACAAAGTAAGTGTTAACCACATCGGCTTAACTATCGGCATAACTATTCGCCAGAAAATTCTTAAATATCCGGCACCATCAATCTTCGCCGCTTCAAGCAATGCATTGGGCAACGAGCCCTCCATATACTGCTTCATAAGGAAAACACCCATTGTCGAAGCAAAGTGAGGCAAAATGTAAGCCCAATAAGTATCTATAATGTTCATCCAAGTAAAGATGAGATACTGCGGAATAGCCAAGGTATAGCCATTGAAAAGCAAAGAGAACTGAATGATATAGAAAATTACGTTCCTATATTTAATGTTGGATTTACACAACACAAACGCTGCCATAGAAGCAACTATAACGTAAAGGAAGGTTGTTCCCAATGTAACAAAAAGGCTGTTGAAAATGTATCTTGAAAGCGGAACTCTCAAATTAGAAAGAAGCTCCGGCAAAGCTGCGTAGTTCGCAATTGTAGGACGACGCACGAAGAATGTCGGCGGGAAAATCATAATTTCGTCCAAGGGCTTAAGCGAAGTACAAATTGAATAAATAAGCGGCAGGATTGAGAAACAACCGGCTGCTATAATGAAGAAGAAGTAAAAGAAGTTACCTACTTTAGAACGTGTATAACGCTTGGCTTCAGACTTAGACGAACGCAATCTTTTAGGTGCCTTCGTATCGTTAACTGAATCGCGAAGTGCTTTAGCACCGCTGGGTAATATCAGTTCTTCCTGTTTCTTTCTGAATAACAACTATCCCACCTCCTTACTTTCCTGTCATGTTAAGAACTTTTCCTATAATCAACCTAAATAACGCCATAAGCAAGAACAGTACAACCGCGACAGCTGAAGCATAACCCAACTCGTAACGGACTGAACCCAAGTCCTGCATATGCGATACTATCGTATCCGCCGCGTATTCGACGCTTGGGAAACCGGCAAGCATTATCGCTATACCACTGATAGAGAAGGCTGACGAAATCTGCATAACTGCACTAAACAAAAGCATATGCTTCATGGTAGGCAAGGTGATATACCAAAGCTCCTGCCATCTGCTTCTGATACCGTCGATTGAACCGGCTTCATAAAGCTCCTGATTTATGTTCTGCAGACCGGAAATGTTAGTAAGGAACGAAACACCCATACTTGACCACAGCTGAACAGCAATAACTATGGGTTTAATGTATTCTGCTGTGCTAAGCCAAGTAACAGGCTCGGTAATCAAACCTAGGGACAACAAAGCACTGTTTATGTAACCGTAGCTATCACTACTGAACGCAACCTGCCAGATGAAGTAGGCATTACCTACAAGAGCGGGAGCGTAGAACATAAACGAAAGCAATGTACGCACCATAGGTGAAAACTCATTAATAAACCATGCAAGAACAAACGCCATAAAGAAACCTACAGGTCCGCAAATAATTGCGAAAAGCATTGTGTTCTTAAAGGTTATCATGAAAACTTCATCATCCAAGAACATTCTGATATAGTTGCCCAAACCATTAAAGGTAGGAGCGTTTATCATGTCATAGTTTGTGAAGCTTAAAACGATTGATGATAAAATCGGCAAAACAAGGAATATAAAGAAGAAAATAAAGAAAGGTGCAAGCATTAAGTACGACGGCATAGCTTCAGCCAATTTTGCTTTACGCTTTATTTTCTTGTAATCAATTTGTTTTTCCATTTAATAACGCACCCTCCTTTACTTATTTACTATACTCGGCAATTTTACGTTTAATTTCGTTATCCGCAACCTTGCCCCACTCAAGCATAGCATCCTTTTCGTTGTCTTTTCCATTAAGAACTGACCAATAAGCCTGGTCAACAGCACGGGATACATAGTAGCCGCCCGGAACCTCGGGAAGTTCCTCTACCTGTGACCATTGATACAAAAGCTTTTCAAGGTCATTAGCGTTCCAGGAGTAAGATGTAAATGCCTCAACGTTAGCTGTAGCAGTACGTGAAACGGCACCCAAGATAGACTCAACATTGTTGTTATAACGAAGCTGTGTCTGTGCACTTGTCCACCAACAGAGGAACTGCCATGCTTCCTCTTTGTTTTCTGAAGGAGCAACAACAGAACAACCTGTACCTGAACCGGCAATACTACGGTTTATAGTACCGTCTTCCTGCATAATACC
>JAZRNK010000130.1:0-16252 GCA_045648145.1 Acutalibacteraceae bacterium
CTCGCGGTGACCGCGGTCAACCAAAACTGCTAACTGAACGGTGGCCGGTCTGCCCATTTTTATAAGTGCCTCAATAGCCGCGCGTGCCGTTCTGCCTTTATGCAAAACGTCGTCAACCAAAACTACGTTTTTGCCTGTAATATCAAACGGAATTTCGGTGGCATTGTCGTTTTCATCAACGTCCGAAACGTCAATATCATCACGGTAAAGCCTTGTGTCAAGCTTGCCTAAGGGTACTTTAACACCCTCGTTCTTTTCAATGTTGCAGGCTATCTGTTGCGCTAACGGAACACCCCTTGTACGTATACCGACGAGGCAAAGATTCTCACAGCCTCGGTTTTTTTCTATTATTTCGTAAGAAATTCTCCTCAGTGCGCGACCGACGGAGTTTTCATCCAAAATAAGTGATTTAAACTTAAACATAAAGCCACCTGCAATAAAAAAGTCCTGTCCGTCGACAAGACTCTGCAAAGGTGGTTTAAGTTTAATAAAGCCCTCAAGCAAAAACACATCTTGTCGGTATCACGGTACCGTTTTTAAAGATTTTTACACTATATGTAGTGTATCACATATAGTATTACTTGTAAAGCAATTTTTTACATATTTTTGAAAGTTAAATGTAAAGCCACACATTCTATTTAAGAACGTGTGGCTTTGATTTTTTTAATTAGTCTAACGGATTGTTTTTAAGTGAGGTTTCAGCAATTTTTTTCTTCTTAAGATAAATTCTGAGAACTACGACACCGGCAACCACGATGACGAATACGATAACGATAATGGTGAACAACAAAACGTTAGGACCATCGTCAACAACAACAGCGTCACCGTCAACAAATTTGTGGTTTATGTTGTTTTCTGTTACGTAAAGCGCCATTGCAGAATCTTCAACGCAGAAAACGGTGATGTCATTACAGCCGGAGAATACGTTTCCGCCGATAGAGCTCAATGACTGAGGAATTCTAACCTCTTTGAGAACCTTACAGTTCTTGAATGCGCTGTCACCCAAAGAACGAATTCTGCCCTGGAAGGTAACGGTTTCGAGTGAAGAACAACCCTCGAAAACCGAAATTTCTACAGCAGTAATGGGCTCAGGCAATTCAATAGATTTAAGTGAAGAGCAACCCTTGAATGCCGAAGCCTTGATAGAGGATACAGTGGCAGGAAGCACAAGCTCTTCAATAGATGAGCAGCCTTCAAAAACGCTGCTTTGAATTGTAGTTGCTGCAGGAGAAAGGGTTATGTTCTTAAGTGAGGTACAACCCATAAACATCTTTTCGGGCAAGAAAACAAGTCCTTGCGGCAGGGTGATGTTGTCCAATGCAGTACAGTTTGCAAATACGTTGTTACCAACCTCTGTAACTCTTGCAGGAATATCAAACTTGGCAAGTGAAACGCAGCCTTCAAAGGCCGAGAGACCAAGCTTGGTAATCTCGCTTGAGCAGGTGACAGATGAAAGCGAACTACAGTCTTTGAAAAGGTTATCCGAAATAGAGGTTACCTTGGAAGGAAGTGTAATCGACTTTAAAGAAGTACAGCCTGAAAATACACCTGCGCTGATAATCTCAACGTTTTCGGTAAAGGTGACCGTCTCAAGTGAAGTACAGTCCTTAAACATACTCTCGTTAACGGTCTTGATATTTTCAGGGATTACAGCAACCTTAATGGAAGAGCAACCTGCGAAAGCACCGTTACCGATAGTCCAAAGAGAAACTCGGTTCAAATCAAGCTCGGTAATCTTGGAACAGGCGTTAAATGCATAATCACCGATGGTGTTGATTTTTGCAGGAAGAACAAAGGATGTGATGTTAGAACAACCAGAATAAGCGTAGCTGCCGATATTGACAACGCTTTCGGGAATGGTAATAACCGTAAGACCGGTACAACCGCTGAAGGAATACGAACCGATTGAAGTAAGCGACGGAGAATATGTAATATTAACAAGTGCGGTACAGTTTTCAAAAGCGTTGGCACCGATGGTAGTAGCACCGCCTGTGTTGATAGAGGTAAGAGCGGTACAATCTTTAAATGCGCCGTCAGCAACGAGCGTAAGGTTGGTACCCATGTTAGCGGTGGTGATAGCAGTACACTGTGTAAAAGCAAAGTTGCCAAGAGTTTTAACGGTTGCGGGAATTTCAATTCCTACAGGCTTTTTACCACCTGCGATACTGCCGAAGGTATTAAGCTTTACGCAGCCTTTGAATGCGTAGTTACCAATGGTCTCAAGGTCGCCGAGAACGTATACCGATTGTAATTCGGTACAGTCAGCAAAAACATAGTCACCTAAGGATTTAACGCTGGAGGCGATGTTCAAAGTGGTCAAAGCGCTACACTTACCGAATGCAGTTTCGCCGATAACTTCAAGCTTGGAATCAGCAGGAACATTGAATGCGGTCAAAGCATCGTTAGCGTAGAAAATACGCTCGCCGATAGAGGTTACGGAAGAGGGAAGGTTAAACGTAACAAGAGCGGTACATTTACTAAATGCTTCCTGACCGATGAACTGAAGGGTTGCATTATCTGCAAAGTTTATATCAGAAAGGTTTGAACAGTTGAAGAAGGCAAATTTGTCGATGGTTTTAACACTTGCCGGAAATTTAATGCTGGTCAAGGCAGAGCAGTACTGGAAAGCGTGCTCGCCTATGTAGGTAAGTGTTTCGGGCAGATTTATTGTAGCAAGATTAGAGCAGTTTGCAAAAGCATAAAAACTGATTTCGGTAACCGAAGAGGGAATGGTAACCTCTGTGATACCGGCACACTTGCTGAACGAAGCATAGCCTATGCGAACAACCGACTGAGGAATGGTAATAGCCTCAAGCTTTGAGTTGTAGAAAGCATAAGCACCGATTTCTTTAACCGATTCGGGAATAGTAACCGAGGTCAAGGTGCCGTTTTCGAAAGCACCGGTACCGATAACGGTAACCGCCTTGCCATTGGCTGTGTCGGCAACGGTGACAGAGCTCTGCTTACCGTTGTACTTGACCAGCTCAGCATGGTCCTCGTAAACATTATAGGTGAAGTCGCCGTTTTCAAACACGGTGTAATCAAGTGCGGACGAAACCTCAGATTCATAATCGTAAGAAGATAAATCCTTAGAACAACCGCTAAGAACACACAGTGCCAATACTGTAATCACGGCTAAAATGATGGTAATTTTCTTTTTCATTCTTAACTGTCCCTTCTTTAAATACAAGCATTATCGCGTATAGACACAATACGCAACATAACCGATATAATTATATAATTACAATCAAGTTTTGTCAATATAAAAAGTCAAAATCTATGGGTAAAAGTGGGTTATTAAGTAGAATTTTTTGGGATGTGGTTTTTATAAAGTAAACAAATCAAAAAAAGAGTTCCAAAAATGGAACTCTTAATCTTTATTCGCTATCAGATTTTTCGCTTTTCTGCGGTGTAGTCGAATTGGAGTCAGGCGCTACGGTAGCGGCAACCTTTTGGTCGTGTTTTTCCAAAATGTCGGTAACTATCATCTGAATTGTAGCCATAACCGGTACGCCTAAAAGGATACCGCCAAAGCCGAACAAACCGCCGCCCAAGGTAATACCGATAAGCGTGTAAAGGGGGTGAATTCCTAAATTTTCACCGACAATTCTCGGCTGCAAAAGGTTGCAGTCAATCTGCTGAATAACCACGATGGCAACGGCGGCAATAATGCCGGTGACAAAGCCGTCGGTAACGGCGGCAAAGACCGAAACGCCCACACCCGAGATAATCGCACCAAAGTAGGGGATAAGATTTGAAATGCCCACGATAAAGCCAAAAAGCGGAGCATAGTCAACACCCAAAATTGTGAACACAATGGTGCAAAGCAAGGCAACTATCAACGCGTCGATAAAAGCGCTGTATATATATGAATAGAAAATCGAACTAATTTTTTTAAGGTACGAGTAACAGCCCAAAACCTTGTTTTTCTTGGCAAACAGAGTCAGGAAATGACCGACTGAGCGAACCAACGACTCACGGCTGGCAAGCATATAGACCGAAGAACAGACGGCGAGTACTGTATCGACAATAGCTGTACCAAATTTATAAACGCCGTTGGCGATAGAGGTCAGCTGCTCCAAATTAATGTTGGACAGATATCTGTCGGGGTTGATAGCGGTAATGATTGAGGCAATGTCAAAGCCGAAAAGCTTACCATTTTCATCGGTTTTACTTGTTATAAAATCTACAACCCTGTCGTAATAAACCATTCGATTGTTATAAAGACCGATAAGGCTCTTAACAAGCCACGGAATTACAAGTACTAAAATAACGGCAATAACGGCAACGCCGATAATATATACCGTACCGACCGCAAAGCCTCTGGCGTGTTTGTTGAAAAATTTAGGCTTTTTTATTTTTTTGTAAAGCTTTTCAACCTTAACGCTGGGGATATAAAGGATAAAAGCAATAATAAAACCGATTATAAACGGGCTTAAAATAGAAACAATGTTGCTTATTATCCCCCAGATAAACGGCACTGCCGATACTAATTCTTTAAAAAGAATTACGGTTGCGGCAAAAATAAAGGCCGCTACCCAAAAGGAGAACTTCCCTTGTTTTTTGTATATCTTCATCAATAAACCTCCACAAATGAAGTACATAACGAATATTAATTTACTTAATTATACCAAATATATTGACAATTACAAGTTTTTTGTGTTTAAATTTATTGAGATAAAATAATTTTGTTGAGAGGATTTTTTATGAGGCTGACCGATGTAAGCGTAATAAAGGAGGTTCTGTCGGAAAATGGGTTTTCTTTTAAAAAGAGCCTGGGACAGAATTTTTTAATCAACCCGACAGTTTGTCCGCAGATGGCAGAGAGTGCGACAAGCGACGGGGAAGAGGCAGTGATTGAAATCGGCCCCGGTATCGGCGTTCTTACCGCCGAGCTGGCCAAGTGCGCCAAAAACGTTGTAAGTATTGAGCTCGACGAGAGATTAAGACCGGTGTTAAATAAAACCCTTGCCGAGTATGAAAATACCGAGGTTATTTTCGGCGACGCCATGAAGATAGATATTGCCGAGATAATAAAAACAAGGTTTGACGGCAAAAAGGTTTCGGTTTGCGCCAATCTGCCTTATTATATTACATCACCCATAATTATGATGCTGCTCGAAAGCCGTTTGCCTATAACCTCAATTACCGTTATGGTACAAAAGGAGGCGGCCGAGCGTATCTGCGCTGCCGTTGGCAGTCGTCAGTCGGGTGCGGTGACGGTGGCCGTTAATTATTATAGTAAGCCCGAAATGCTTTTCAAGGTGTCGCGAGGCTCGTTTATGCCGGCACCCAATGTCGATAGCGCGGTTATAAAGCTTACGGTACATTCAAAACCGCCGGTTGAAGTGGCAGACGAGCAGGGCTTTTTTAAGTTTGTACGTGCCGCGTTCAATCAAAGAAGAAAAACTTTGCTTAATTCTGTATCGTCCTGCGGCGGCTTTTCAAAGGATAGCGTTCGCAAGGCTTTAAACGCTTCGGGCTTTGACGAAAACGTAAGAGCCGAAAGCTTGGATATGGAGTCCTTGGCTCTTGTTTACAACAATCTTTACAGCATTATATAAATAAGCGCCATCATCAATAACTCGTCGGTTTCCTCGGTTGATAAAAGAAATATCAAAACCACTATAATTAAAATATCGCTGTCAAGCTTTAGGTTTTTGAAGTTTAAAAGCTTTAATAAATCAAATCCCTTATTCTTTGCTGGCGGCGTTGCGGCAGGTGTGACCGACGGCTCGCGCTTGGGTTGGTTTTGCGCAGGTGCGCTTCGATTTTGCCTTTGTGGATTGGGGTTTACAAAATTGGGAACGGGCGGCATATCGCCACCGTGAAGCGCCTGATTGGAACGCCGTTGCATTTCGCGCATACGCTGTTCGGCATCCCGTTGCATTTTCTCCATCTCCAAACGACTCGGTTGGCTCATTTTATCACCGCCATATTAGTTTAAAACAGGTCAAGCAGACCTTCATTTTTCAAAACAGGTATCAAAGATGCTATTTTTAATAGCTTTACCGCCTTGTCAACCCTTTCCTGCCTTTCAATCGTCAAATGTGGCTTAAGCGCTAATAAAAGCTGGGAGCGGTTGTCGTTGCCGCGATTGTTAAAGGCTGAAAACAGGTTCATAATTTTTATGGGGTCAATTCCCTCAGGCAGAGAAAAACCACTTTGGGAGGTGTCGGAGGAGCAGCTTTCTTTCGGCTCCGATTCAGCCGTTTTGTCAGAAAATAGGCTTTGAGCAAGATTTCTTATTTTATTCAACCCCTCAGGGTCGGATAAAAGCTCGGAAATTTTACCTGCCATATCCTCCATTTAAAACACCTCCTTGAATATCGGTTATTTCTTCTGATTTTTAAGCGTGTTTAAAAGGTTGTCGGTAAACTGCTTGTCATTAAGCGCCGACTGTACCTTTTCTGCCGAGCCTTTGTCCATATGCGATAATATACTGTTCACGTCACCGCTGGTTGCGGCCTTTTTAAGCTGGTCGGGACTCATATTGAGTTTGGCGGCGGCGCTTTGCAATAGTTTTTCAAGTTGTTTTTCATCCATATATATCACCCCGTATTAATATATGTCAGAGTTCTTTTAAGAATGACAGGAGGTTTTTTGTGAGAATACTCGTTATGTCAGATTGCCATAGGTTCATGCGTAACGCCGAGAAGGCGTTGGAAGCCCACGATGATATAAAGACGGTTATCTATCTTGGTGATGGAGCCGATAAAATCGACGAAATGAGGCAGTTTTACAAGGATAAAAATTTTTATATAGTTTCGGGCAATTGCGATTTTGCTTCAAATTTCAGTAACGTAGGACAAATAACGGTTGAGGGCAAAAAGATAATTTATACCCACGGGCACACTTTTTCTGTAAAATACGGTACCGAAAGACTTTTGGAGTTAGCCCGTCAGAACAACGCTCAGCTGGTGCTTTACGGTCATACCCATAAAGCAAAAATAGAATACGTCGACGGAATTTATCTTGTAAACCCCGGCGCTTTGTACGGTAGCCGCGAGGGCAGCGAAAGCTACGCCATTATAGATGTTGTCCATAGTGGCATAATGCCTAATATAATTAAAGTATAAAAAAGCCGCGTACTGTTTTAGTACGCGGTTGTTTTTTCACCTATTTTTTCACCAAATTTCACGCAGGTTTCAAGTCCGTTTTGAGTGTTTTCAAAAAACTCCTTATCAATATTCACTTTGCCTTTTTCAAGCAATAGAATTATGGTCGAGCCGCCAAACTCAAAATAGCCCTTTTCCTGACCTTTTTTAACCGAAGTCAACCCCTTGTGGTTGCTTATTTTACCAACCATAAGAGCGCCGACCTCCATTTGAACTATGTCACCAAAGCGCTCGGTCTTTAAAACGGCATATTCACGCACGTTTTCTTTAAATACAAGCTTTCTGCTTAAAGCCACCGACTGAACGGTGTGGTATTTACCTTTAATGTGCTTTGTGCCTTCAACCGTGCCGTCGGCACAAAAGCAGTAACGGTGATAATTGTCAACGGCAAGGCGGAAGATTAAACAATAGCCGCCCAAATATTTTTTTGCTGTTTCGCCGTCGTCTAAAAGCTCGGCCACTGAATAGGTAAGCCCTTTAACGTTGAAGCTGCTGTTTTCATCAATGTTAAAGGCCGTAACCTTGGCATCGCACGGGGAAATAAGTGAGTTTTCTGCCTTTTCTATCGGTCGGGTATCCGGCTTTATGTGACGAGTAAAAAAGTCGTTAAACGATTTGTACTTGACGTTTTCGTAGTCGACCATATCAATACGATTTTTCTTTACAAACCGTTTTACAAAAAGCGCCGATAGTCTTGTCGACAAAATAAGACCGCCTATAGTGGATACAGGCTTTAAAACTAACGGCTTTAATAAAATACGGCCAAGTGCCGTATTATACAAAAACCGGAGCGATTTAGCTCCGGCGGTATTTATAGGCGTGGTTTTTCTCATAATTAAAGCACCTTAAACTTAAGTAAGAATAAAATTACCAACTCAACAAAGCCGATAAATATCATTACAAGTATGCCCTTAAAGTTGGGCTTTTTAATGGTGATATGCTCGATTAAAAATGCGGCGGCAACCAAAAGCATTAAGCCCAAGAATACATACGGCAGATAACAGCCTATAGCAGTATACTTTATAAGGAAAAAAACGGGGAATATAAGCGAAACCGAGGTGACGGGCAAACCACTGTAGGACTTGCGCTTTTCGGTTGTCTTTTGTTGACGCTCTTCTTCGCAAACGTTAAAGTATGCAAGACGGATAAGTGCCGCAAGAACAAAAATGCAGAAAACGGGAATGTATAAAGGACTCTTCATACCCGAAGCGTAACCGATACAGCAGGGAAGTACACCAAAGCAAATTAAATCGCACAACGAGTCAATCTGAATTCCAAAACGTTTTTCCTGCTCGGTGCTTTGCTTTCTCATTCTTGCAACTCTGCCGTCAAATGCGTCGCACAGACCGCACAAAAGCAAACAGATTACCGCGACACCGGGATGTCCCGAGCCAACAAGAGTGGCGTAAATACCGGTAATACCAAAGCAAAGTGATAAATATGTAAGAATAACAGTGTAATTATAAAATCCTAACATGTTATGTATAACCCCTTTTTATAAAAAAGACAAATATCCTCAAATTTCGACAAATCTTAAATATAGTTTAATACAAAACTCATAATATTTCAAGTTTTTTTATTAATTGTAAATTTTTGTTATTTTACTTGATTTTTACGCTGTGTTAATTTATCATAAAATTGACATAAGATATTATAGAATAACAAGCGGTAAGAAAGGAGCTTTTTATGAATATATGTGTATATGGAGCCGCAAGTAGTGAGATAAATAAAAAGTTTATACAAGACGGCGAACTTTTGGGCAGAGAGATGGCAAAAAGAGGCTACGGCCTTGTTTTTGGCGGCGGCGCAAACGGACTTATGGGTGCGGTTGCTCGAGGAGTTAAGCAGGAAAACGGTAATATAATCGGTGTTATTCCGTCATTTTTTAATGTAGACGGTGCGCTTTACGAGTTTTGTGACGAGCAGGTTTTTACCGAAACCATGCGAATAAGAAAGCATAATTTAGAGGACCGTTCAGAAGCTTTTATTATCACCCCCGGCGGTGTCGGTACCTTTGACGAGCTTTTTGAAATACTTACCTTGCGTTCGCTCGGCCGACACAATAAGCCGATAGTTATAATGAATACCTTGGGTTATTATGATAAGCTTATAGATTTTTTGGAGTTCAGTATTAAAGAGGGCTTTATAAGGGATGATTTGCATACCCTTTACCGCGTAACCGATAATGTTGAGGACACGCTAAATTATATTGATGAAGAACTGAAAAAATAACACAAAACCCCGTTCCGATTTTGGAACGGGGGTTATTTTTTGAAATTATTTGTCACTGCTTGAGTTTATCCTGTCACGAATATCCATCATCATTCGGTCGGTGTCGTTAATGGTCTGGGCGCATTCGTACAACCTTTTTATGATGTCCTCGCTGTCGGGTAAATTCTTTTTGTATTTCAATTCGTGCTCAAGACTTGCCCAAAAGTCCATCGCAATGGTGCGTATCTGAACCTCAACACGCATATTCATAGACTTGTCCGAAAAGAAAACGGGAATTTCAATAATCATATGATAGCTTCTGTAGCCGTTGTCCTTTGGACTCTTGATATAGTCCTTAACCCGTATTACCTTAATGTCGTCCTGACGCGCCAGCATTTTGGCGACCTCATAAATGTCGTCGATATACGAGCATATAACTCTGACACCTGCAACGTCGTTAAGGTTTCGCACCATGTTGCCGACGGTAACGTCAAGACCAAGACGGTTAAGCTTGTCAACAATGCTCGACGGCTTTTTGATGCGTGTTTTAACAAATTCAATGGGGTTACGGCTGTAGCGCACCGACATATCGTCGTTTAAAACCTCAAGCTTGGTTTGTACCTCACGGATAGCGCAGTGATATCGCATCATCATTTCCTTAAAAAGCTGTATTTGGTCAAAATATTCCTCTGCGCCTTGGGGAATTATGCTTTTGGCAAAAAATAAACTGTTCAATTCGTTGTTATCCATATCGTCAGGTCCTTTAACTGTGTTTTCAACAAAATTCAACATATCACATAACCACAATTTTTTCAATACGTACTTGCAAATAAATTGTTAATAAAGTATTATAAATTCAATTAATTGCGTTAAGAGGTGATTTGCGTGTCTTGTGTCCAATTTGATGTAGGTGAAACCTATTTTTTGGCCGAAACCGATTCGACTAATAACGAGGCTAAAAGGTTGGCTTTAAAGGGTGTTGAAACCGACGTGCTGATAATTGCAGACAAGCAAACACAGGGCAAAGGGCGGCTTGGCAGAAGCTTTTATTCACCTAAAAGTACAGGGCTTTATATGACCTATATGTATAGCGTCAAAGCCGACCTTCAAGGCAGTACCTTTGTTACCTCGGCGGCGGCGGTTGCCACCGTTAAAGCCATTAATGAGCTGACGGGGCTTTGTCCGCAAATAAAATGGGTCAACGATTTGATTTTAAACGGCAAAAAGGTCTGCGGCATACTTTGCGAATCGGTGACCAACAGTCAAAACGGTAAAACCTATATAATTGTCGGCATTGGTGTCAACGTTTCAACCTCTGATTTTCCGCAGGACCTTCAAGCCATCGCCGCTTCGTTGAACGCGAAACGGTTAGACGTTAAAACACTTGCGAACAGTATAGTTTCATACCTTAAAGAATATATAAAACCGCAAAACAAAGCGCAGGTTATGGACGAGTATCGTCGACTGTCGTTAGTGTTGGGGAAAGAGGTTTCGTTTGTAAAAGACGGTAAGGAGTACGGCGCCACTGCTCAAAACATTGATGATGACGGCCGACTGATTGTTACCTTAAAAAACGGTGATACGCAAGTGCTGTTTTTTGGTGAAATTTCAATAAGGCTTAATTAAAAGAGGTGCTTTTATGGATATTAAAGAAAAAATGCATAAGGGTGAGCTGTATTTGCCCTTTGATAAAGAATTGATGAAGCAGCAGTTAAAATCGCTTGACCGTCTGTACGATTTTAACCAAACCAGACCGACCGAGCTCGAAAAACGAGCAGAAATGTTAAAAGAAATGTTTGCCGAGATAGGCGAGGACTGTTATATCGAGCCACCCTTGCGCACTAATTGGGGCGGTAACCACGTGCATTTCGGTAAAGGTGTTTATGCCAATTTTAATTTAACCTTGGTTGACGATACGCATATTTACGTTGGCGATTACACTATGTTTGGTCCTAACGTTACGGTGGCAACGGCGGGTCATCCCATTTTACCTGAACTCAGAGAAAAAGGCTATCAGTACAACGCACCCGTAACCATCGGTAAAAACTGTTGGATAGGAGCAGGCGTAATTATCGTACCCGGTATTACAATCGGCGATAATGTTGTTATCGGCGCAGGAAGTATTGTTACTAAAAATCTGCCGTCAAACGTAGTTGCCGTCGGTAACCCTTGTAAAATACTGCGTGAGGTCAATGAGCGCGACAGAGAGTATTATTTTAAGGACCGCAAAATCGACTGGTCAGAAATCGAAAAATAAACATTAAAAACTGCACCTGTCACTTAAAATTTCAAGTGGCAGGCGTTTTCTTTTATAAAAAAATGATTGACACAGAGGTAACCTTTAGGTTATAATCTTAAATTGATAGGTTATGTCTGTAATTATCTACTTTTATAAGCGGCATTCCGTAGGCCGCTTACCACTATGACATAACAAACACGGATAAAGGAGGTCAGAAATATGAAAAGAACTTATCAGCCTAAAAAGCTTCACAGAATGAAGGAGCACGGTTTCCGTAAGAGAATGTCAACCGCTAACGGACGCAAGGTGCTTGCCCGCCGCAGATCTAAGGGCAGAAAGAGCCTTACTTATTAAGAAAGGTCACTTTTGTGACCTTTCTTTCTAAAAGAAGGTATATCGTTTTACGAAACGGAGAGGTGACCATGAAAACCGTAAAGCTAAACCTGAATAAAGATTTCAGACGCCTTTACGGCCGTGGACACTGTTATGTGAATTCTGCACTCGTAACATATATAATGCACAACCGCCGTGGTGTGATACGCTACGGTATCACTACAGGCAAAAAGGTCGGGTGCGCAGTCGTGCGTAACCGCGCAAGGCGCATTATAGAGGCAGCGATGAGAGAATGTGTTAAAAAAGTTGATTGCAGCGGTGCCGATATCGTTTTTGTTGCCAGAACAAAAACACCTTTTCTGAAAAGCACCGACATCGAAAAAGCTATAAACAAAAGCTTTTTAGCCGAAGGGCTGTATAATTCCGAAAAAAATTCGGATTAAGGTTATGTGTGATAAGGAAATTACAAATGAAGTATATTTTTATTGCACTCGTTAAGTTTTATCAACGGTTTATATCACCTATAAAACCGTCGTGCTGTCGGTTTCAACCGACCTGCTCACAGTATGCTGTCGAGGCATTTAGCACACGCGGTGCGGTGGTCGGCTTTTTTCTTACTGTGTGGCGTATTTTAAGATGTAACCCCTTTTGCAAAGGCGGGTATGACCCTGTGCCACCTAAGAAAAGCCGTAAACACAAAACTAAAGACACACAATATTTGTCCGACAAAGCAAACGGTCGGAAGTAAGGATTTGCTATGAGCTATATAAGCAATATAATGGGTTGGATACTTGCTCGTTTAAGTGAGCTTGTAGGCCACAACTTTGCGGCATCGGTTCTCGTGTTTACAATACTTGTCAACCTTTTAATGTTGCCGCTTTCAATCAAAACTCAAAAATCAACTGTAAAGCAGACCAAGCTTAAACCCAAGCTTGATGCTTTAAAGAAAAAATACGGTAATGACAGACAAAAATATTCACAGGCAACGAGCGAGCTCTACTCAAAAGAGGGCGTTTCGATGTCGGGCGGCTGTCTGCCGATGTTTGTAAGACTTTTTGTTATGATGGGTGTTTATTGGGCTGTTGTAAGTCCGCTCACCTACGTTTTGCATATTGATACTGCCGCTATTGATTCTGCTAAAGCCTGGACCTCGTATGTCAAGGTGGTTGACGGTACCGCCATTACCGCTGACGAATGGGCAAATGCAGGCTTAGAGTCGGTTAAGGCAGAACAGTCGGTTATCGATATGGCTCAAAAATATAACGATGCCGATAATGTAGAAAAGTATGCAAAGCTTACCATTGTTGACCGTGCAGCACAGTTAGAAAGTGCTCAGGATGGCAGTGTTCAAGCAAAAATCAAAAAGGAAATCAAGAATAATAAGGTTGTCAGAGAGGTTGAGATTGTCGAATACTTAACCGGTAACAAGAAAAATGCCGCCGTCCGCGAAGCTTATGAGCTTAAGGGCGGAAAATATGACGAGCTTGATAAGGTAAACTTCGACTTGTTCGGACTTGATTTAACCCAGACACCTAAGTTCTCGTGGAATTTTTCTAATTGGCAACCCATTTGGGCTATTCCGCTTATGTCATTTTTAGCTTCTCTGCTTCAGAGCTTGGTTTCAATGTATCTGCAGAAGAGAAACAACCCCGATGCCCCCGGCATGGGTGTCATGATGATAGGTATGTCTGTTTTCTCACTTTGGATTGCCTTCTCGGTACCGGGTGCCGTAGGCTTCTATTGGGCTTGTTCAAGTATTATTGCAGGCGGTATTCAGTCGGTTATGCAGATAGTTTACAGCCCGTCGGTTGTACTGGCTAAGGATCAGGCAAAGACCGTTATTGCCCGTGCAAAGCAGGAGCAGTCGAGAATTGACACTATTAACGCAAGAGAAAACGAAGAAAACTCTTAAAGGAGAATTAATGTGATTATAAAGGAAGCAATAGGCGTTGGCAGCACTGTTGAGGCTGCTCAAGAGGATGCTGTTAGTAAGCTCGGCGCCGGCATTGAAGAGGATATAAAGTTCGACATTATTTGCTTTCCCAAGAAAAAGACACTCGGTCTTTTCGGCGGCAGTGATGCCAAGGTAAAAGCATATATTGAGGGTGAGGATGCACCCAAGCCTAAAAAAGAAAACGTTGCAAAACAGCAAAAAAGTAAAGATAAAAAGCCCAAAAAGGTAGAAAAGCCGCAGACCGTAAAAGAGGTTAAGGCAGAAGTGAAAGCAGTTGTTGAGCCCGTTGGCATACCTGCTAATGAGGTTGACCCTGCATCTCCTGCCGGCAAGGCTTACGCATATTTAACAAAGGTGCTTGAAAAGCTTGGCTGTAGTGAGATTGATGCTGTTATTTCAGAGGTTGAGGGTGGCTCTAAAATCACCCTTACCGGTAGTGATAAATTGGGCGTTATTATCGGCCGTCGCGGTGAAACTCTGGATGCTTTACAGTATTTAGCATCGCTTGTTGCCAACGAAAAGGGCAGCGGATATTACCGCTTGGTTCTTGATATTGGTAATTACCGCGAAAAGAGAGAGGGCACTTTAGAGGCTCTCGCCAAAAGAACAGCAAATCAGGTGCTTCGTACAGGCCGTAGCCGCTCACTCGAGCCTATGAATCCTTACGAGCGCAGGATTATTCACACAACCATTCAGGACATAAAGGGTGTTACCTCATCCTCGGTGGGTGACGGTGCGGCAAGAAGGGTTGTGCTTATCCCCGAGGGCAGAGCAAACCGTTCAGGCAACCGTAATTCAAGAGGCCAAAGGTCTTCAGGCGGTGCACGTACAAATCCGGCAGCTACCGAAACCGCACAGCAGGTAAAACCGAAGGAAACCGACGGTATGAAGTTGTACGGCAGACTTGATAAGTAGTTTTTTGAAGGGATATGGCATCGCTTTAAGCCTTGCCATATCTATTTTTATATAATTATACTTCGACGAAAGGAATAGATTATGGACGTATCGGTTGGCGATAAGCTTGTAATGAAAAAACAGCACCCTTGCGGATGTAATATATTTTTAGTTCTTCGTTCGGGTATGGATTTTAAGTTGAAATGTGAAAAATGCGGGCACGAAATTATGGTTGCCCGCTCTAAAGCCGAAAAAAATATCAGACAGATTATGAAGGAAAACGGTAATGCTTGATAAGTTAGAGGCGGTAGACCGCCGTTTTGAAGAAATTTCCACCCGTATGACCGACCCTGCGGTAATAGCCGACACGAAGCTGCTTATGGACTTGATGAAGGAACACAAGCAGATAGAGCCTATTGTCGAAAAATACCGCGAGTATAAAAAGGTAAAATCGGATTACGAGGGCGCTGTAGAACTGCTTGAAAGCGCAGGAATTGATAAAGAATTAAAGGATTTGGCCGAACTCGAAATGCTTGAAGCCAAGGAAAAATTGGCCGTACTTTCAGACGAGCTTAAAATTCTCCTTTTGCCTAAAGACCCTAACGACGACCGAAACGTAATAGTCGAAATTCGTGGTGGCGCAGGCGGTGAGGAAGCGGCTCTTTTTGCAGGCAGCCTTATGAGAATGTACTCGATGTATGCCGAATCAAAGCATTGGCATATCGAGCCTGTTGGCGCTAACGAAACCGAGCTTGGCGGATATAAGGAAGTCAGCTTTATGATAGAGGGACAGGGAGCTTATTCAAAGCTCAAATACGAAAGCGGTGTTCACCGCGTTCAGCGTGTGCCCGAGACCGAAACTCAAGGTCGAATTCATACCTCTACCGTAACGGTAGCCGTCTTGCCCGAGGCAGAGGAGGTTGAACTTGAAATCAATCCTGCCGATTTGCAGATTGATACCTACCGTTCTGGAGGTGCAGGCGGTCAGCACGTTAATAAGACCGAGTCGGCTATCAGAATTACACATATACCCACAGGTGTTGTGGTTGAGTGTCAGGATGAGCGAAGCCAGTATAAAAATAAGGACAAGGCGATGAAGGTTTTGCGTTCGCGCCTTTATGAGCAGATGTTAGCAGAGCAGACTGCCGCTATAGCAAGTGATCGTAAAGCGCAGGTTGGAACGGGCGATCGTTCGGAGAGAATTAGAACTTATAACTATCCTCAAGGCCGAGTTACCGACCATCGTATAGGCTTAACACTTTACAAGCTCGACCAAATTATGAATGGTGATATTGAAGAAATAGTCGATGCTTTAACAACCTACTACCGTACCGAAATGCTCAAATCTCAAGAGCAATAATTATTAAAATATTAAAGCAGGGAGGGGAATATTATGTTAACCGAAAAACTGCAGGTTTTTGATATAAATAAAGATAAACAGAATATTGCCCGTGCCTGTTCTATTTTGTCAGACGGCGGTATTGTTGCCATTCCTACCGAAAC
>JAZRNK010000131.1:0-8671 GCA_045648145.1 Acutalibacteraceae bacterium
AAATCAAAGTAATGAGAACTGTTGAAGGCTTTAAGGATTATGAGCTTATTGATGCATCCTGCGGTGAACGCCTCGAGCGTTGGAAGGATATAATATTAATTAGACCTGACCCACAGGTTATGTGGTCGGATAAAAGAACTAATCCTTTATGGAATAATCCGCATGCTGTCTATCACCGTTCACAATCCGGTGGCGGACATTGGGAAATATTGAAAAAAGTACCTTCGTCCTGGTCGGTTGATTATAAAGACTTAACCTTTAGATTAAAACCGATGGATTTTAAGCATACAGGTCTTTTTCCCGAACAAGCGGTTAATTGGGACTTGATGTCGGGTTTAATTAAAAAGGCGAATAGACCTGTTAAGGTGCTTAATTTGTTTGCGTATACCGGTGGTGCTACTGTTGCTTGTTTAAAAGCAGGTGCTGCTGTAACCCACGTTGATGCATCCAAAGGTATGGTTGGTTGGGCTAAAGAAAATGCCGCCGTTAGCGGTGTTGCCGACCGACCTGTAAGATGGCTGGTTGACGATTGTCTGAAATTTATTTCCAGGGAAATAAGACGGGGAAACAAATATGACGGCATTGTTATGGATCCGCCCTCATACGGCAGAGGTCCTAATGGTGAGGTTTGGAAAATTGAGCAGCAGTTGAATGAGTTATTATACTTAACATCACAGATTTTGAGTGATGATGCTTTATTTTTCCTGCTAAATTCATATTCGGGCGGAATTTCGCCGACAATAATTAATTATATGGTGAAAAATATTGTTATCGGCAGGCGTGACGGTGAGGTTACAACCGACGAAATCGGTCTTAATATTACCGACAAAAACTTTTCTTTGCCTTGCGGATGTACGACTGTTTGGACTAAATCTTTTAAGGAATGACCTGAATTGGATAGTATTATAAGCGTTAAAAACATTAAATTTGAATACGAAAACGACGGCGCTTCGACGGTGGTTGTTGATGATTTTTCGATTGATTTTGAAAGAGGAAAGTTTACTGCCGTTTTGGGTCATAACGGTTCAGGTAAATCAACCTTAGCAAAGCTTTTAAACGGTCTTTTAAAGCCAACTAAAGGCGATATTACGGTTGACGGAATGTCGGTGTTGGATGAAAGTCAAGAAATCAACATCAAGCGAACCGTTGGTATTGTTTTTCAAAACCCTGATAATCAGTTGGTTGCCACCGTTGTTGATGAGGACGTTGCCTTTGGACTTGAAAATTTAGGTATTCCTCACACTGAAATGGTAAAAAGGGTAGAGGATGCGTTATTAGCAGTTGATATGAGCGATTTTGCCAAAGCCGCACCGCATAATCTTTCGGGCGGCCAAAAACAGCGCGTTGCCATTGCTGGTATTATCGCTATGCAACCCAAATGCATTATTTTTGACGAGCCGACTGCCATGCTTGACCCTAAAGGCAGAAAAGAGGTTATAGATGTCATTTTACGGTTGTGCCGTGAAAAGAATATAACCGTTATACTAATTACTCATTATATGAACGAGGCTGCTCTGGCCGATCGTGTTGTTGTTATGGATAAGGGCAAAATTGTTTTAGATGATGAGCCTAAAAAAGTATTTTCTAATGTTGATACTTTAAGACAGGTTGGTTTGGATGTTCCTCAACCGACCGAAATTATTTATGAGCTCAAGAAGCTTGGCATGGACCTGCCTAATGATGTGCTTACTGTTGATGACTGCATCAAGGCTATGACCGAGGTTCTTTAGGAGGAAATTGTATTGTCACTACTCGAGGTAAAAAATTTATCCTATTACTACGGACAGGGAACACCTTTTGTTACACATGCTGTTGATAACGTGTCGTTTTGTGTCGAAAAGGGTGAAATTATCGGTATAATAGGTCATACCGGTTCGGGTAAATCGACTGTTGTGCAACAACTCAACGGTCTTATTAAGCCTGAAAAAGGTGAGATTTTACTTAACGGCAAAAACATTTGGACGGAATATGAAAAAATTTCCGATGTCAGATTTAAGGTTGGTCTTGTTTTTCAGTACCCCGAATATCAACTGTTTGAAGAAACGGTTGAAAAGGACATTGCCTTTGGACCAAACAATATGGGTTTAAATGAGTCGGAAGTTCAAGAAAGAGTTGCCTTTGCCTCTGATTTGGTTGGCTTGAAAAGTGAACTTTTAGAAAAGTCACCGTTCGATTTATCGGGCGGTGAAAAGCGCAGAGCGGCGATTGCGGGTATTATTGCTATGAGACCTGAATTGCTTATTTTGGATGAACCAACTGCAGGGCTTGACCCCGTGGGTCGCGACACCATATTTTCAGGTATCAAGGAATACAGAGATAGTTCAAATGCTGCTGTCATAATTGTTTCGCACAGTATGGAGGATATGGCAAAAATTGCCGATAAGCTTCTTGTTCTTAATAAAGGGCAGGTTGAGATGTTTGATACGGTTGAGAATGTTTTTTCCAACGCCGAAAGACTGACTCAAATCGGTCTTGACATTCCCGACGTTACAAAAATTGCTATTGAACTTTCTAAAAAAGGTTATAACATTTCAAAATCGACCTTTACAGTTGAATCTTTGAGTAAGCAGATTTATAGCTGTTTTAAAGGAGGTGCTTCGGTATGATAACCGATATAACCTTCGGGCAGTTTATTAATACTAATTCTTTTTTGCATAAGTTGGACCCAAGAACAAAGCTTTTGCTTTTAATTTTGTTTATTGTATTTATATTTTTAGCAAATTCTTTTGTTTCTTTACTGTTTTTGGTTGTTTCGTTGCTCGTTTTTATAGTTTCTTCTAAAATTCCTTTGAAATTATATTTAAAAAACATAAAAACGATACTTCCAGTGATAATTCTTACGGCAGTTTTGAATGCGGTCTATGTTAACGAGGGCAAGGTTTTGCTCGATTGGTGGGTATTTGTAATCAGCACCGGTGGCATAAGTAGAGCGGTGTTTATGTCTTTGAGAATTATTGTTCTTATTTTAGCAAGTGCCGTTTTAACCTATACGACATCACCGACATCCTTGACTTCTGCTATTGAAAGTCTTTTGAGTCCTTTAAAATATATTAAACTTGGCAATGCAGTTCATATGATGGCTATGATTATGACTATCGCTTTGAGGTTTATCCCAACGCTTGTTGAGGAAACTCAAAAGATTATGAATGCGCAAAAGGCACGCGGTGCAGACCTTGAAAGTGGTAGCTTTATTAAACGTATCAAGGCTTTAATGCCGATTTTGATACCTTTATTGTTTTCTTCTATTCGTCGCGCTTACGAGTTGGCTGAAGCTATGGAATGTCGATGCTATAACGGTGGAGAGGGTAGAACCTCTTTCCGTGTTATGAGGTTCAGAGTATGCGATGTTATAGCATTTATAATTGTTGTTGTAGTGTGTGTTGTTACTTTGTGTCTTAATTATTTAACGCCGTTTATTTATTCTTTGTTGTGAGGTGTTGGTTGTGTCCAGACGGCTTTTGACAATTAAATATGACGGCACAGATTACTGTGGCTGGCAGGTGCAAAAGAATGCAAAAACCGTTCAGGAGACACTTCAAAAAGCACTTTGTTCGATTATCGGTGAGCATTGTGACATTACAGGCTGTAGCCGTACCGACTCCGGTGTTCATGCAAATATGTTTTGTTTGCATTTTAATACTGAGTCGACCATTGAAAATAATAAGCTTGTTTTAGCATTAAATGCTCGTTTACCTGATGATATTTCGGCTTTAAAATGTGAAAATGTTGCCGATGATTTTCATGCGAGATATTCCTGTAAGGGTAAGAATTATATTTACAAAATATATAATTCACCTATTAGAGATGTATTTTTGTATAAATACAGTCTGCAAGTTAATAAACCTATTGATGTTGATTTGCTTAATAAAGCTGCTCTTTGCTTTATAGGCACACACGATTTTTCGGGCTTTTGTTCGGTTGGCTCTTCGGTGCAGAATACCGTAAGAACCGTAACTGAATGCCGCTTTGTGCGTGACGGTGATATGGTTATTTTTAGCATTACTGCAGACGGCTTTTTATACAATATGGTCCGTATAATCGTTGGTACATTGTTAGAGGTTGCAAACGGAAAAATCTCTGCTGACGATTTACCCCAAATCATATTATCCTGTGACCGAGAGTTAGCGGGACCGACTGTTAAACCTCATGGTTTGTATCTTAATAAAGTCTATTATTAATTGCTGTAAAGCGGATAGGAAAAATAATGGCTACTGATAGAAAAAAGAGAAAAATTAACGTTATTAAAAGTAAATTGCCTAAGCCTAAAAAGGTAAAGCCTGAAAAACAGCAAAAAGCTGAAACTAACACTTTGAAAAATGAGCCTACATCAAGGTTAGAGCTTATTAATGGCACACGTAAGCGCCGTAAGATTGTTCGTATTGTTTCTTTTTCGGTTATTGCTTTGGTTGTTATTGCCTTAATTGTTGTAAATGCACTTAGTCCTACAGGTATCATTGAGATGACCCAGAATGCTTATGCAGCGTTGGGTTCGGGTGAATTTCCTGTTAATATTTATTCAAAAAATGCTACCGACTGTAACTCATACAATGGTGTAAATCTTATTGTTAATGATTCTTACCTTGAGATTTATAACCAAAAAGGTAAGCTTATTCAAGCGGCGTCGCATGGTATGTCAAACCCGCGACTTGAGGCATCCCAGGCAAGGTTTTTACTGTTTGACAGAGGTCGTTACGGAATAAAAATTTTCAATTATTCCAACGAATTATATAACCATAGTTTTGAACAGGTAATTTATTCTGCAGATATTGGCAGGAGCGGTACTTATGCCGTTGTTGCCGGCTCTGATACATATTTAAATACCGTTTATGTGTTCAACAAAAATAATGAGTCGGTTTTTACCTGGAATTCTGCTAATTACTATGTTTCGGATGTGGCTGTTGCCGATAACGGTAAAAAAATTGCGGTGTGTCTTGTTAATGCAAGTGGCGGGAGCTTTGCATCGGCAGTATATATTTTAGAGTATGGCAGTGCTTCACCGATACATAAATACGAGTTTCCTAATCTTGTTTCGTCAATATCTTCTTCAGGAGATTATATTGTAGCAAATGGTATTGACTACGCCGCTGTGTTGTATTGGAATGGTTATGAGAAAACCGTTATAACCGACAGTGAATCTATACGTTATTTTAACGTAAATTCTGACGGTGAGGCTTTAGTAGTATATGGCAGAGAAAACAACCAACAGATTAATACTGTTTGTCTTATAAACAAAGAGGGTTATATTACTAATACTTTCAATTTCAACCTTCACGTTGACGGTGTTGATTTTAATGCAGAAATCGTCACAATTCTTTCGGATGAAATGTTATATGTTTATAATAAAAACTTCGAACAGATTAATGCAACTACTTTAGATATAAAACCATTGTTTGTTTGTGTTACCGATAACAACGGTGTTATTGCTGTTGATAATTCTACATTGAGAAGAATAGAAATAACATAGGAAGGTGATAGTATGTCTTTAATTATTGATTTGGTTTTTATAGGCATTATTCTTATTTTTGCTTTTATTGGCTTAAGCAGAGGGTTTATTAAAGAAATAGTTAGCCTTATCGGTGTTATTTTGGCTCTGGTAGTATCATTTTATTTGTCGAGAATTTTTGCCGATTTTATATTTGAAACATTTGTTAAAGATACCGTTGTTGAAAAAATTTCAGAGACTATTGTTTCTACGGCCGAAAATTCAGTCAATGGCGTTGTTGACGTAATTCCCGAATATATAGTTTCGGCAGCAAAATCTATGGGGTTTGATATAACAAGTTCTGTTAATAATAATATTGCTTCAGACATCGAGAGTACGGCGACCTCAGTATCGACGTCTATCGTTGAGGATGTTGCAGGTCCCTTAATAAGTGGACTTATCAGTGTCGTTTTATTTATAATTTTGTTTATAATATTAAAAATTTTGATAGGTTTGATTTCTAAAGCACTTAATTTGGTTGCAAAATTACCTGTTATTAAGTCGGCAAATAAATTACTTGGATTTTCAGTTGGACTTATAAGAGGAGTTTTGACGGTTGTTATTTGTTGTTATGTCCTGACCATTCTTGTTAACACGAATGATAACGGTTTGTTTGGAATTACAAACGATAGGTTGGACTCGTCATTTATATTAGGAATTTATAATAAAATCTTTTAGTTGATTATTTACCCACGTTGATTGGAGAAGAAAATGAAACTTTGTTACAAGTGTAAAAAACGTCCTGCAGTTGTCTTTATTCAAGGTATGACACAAAGCGGTGATACGGTTGGTGGTCCTGAGGGCTTATGTTTGGTTTGCGCTAAAGAATCGGGAATACAGCCCATTAACGATATGCTCAAAAATATGAACATATCTGATGAAGAAATTGAAGGTATGAGTGAACAGTTTATGTCTTTGATGGAAATGGATAACGATCAGGACGATACTGACGGCGATGAGAACGACGCATTTTCATTAGGCGGAGCCGCAACGTTTCCTTTCTTGAACGGTATTTTCGGTAATATGCAAAAAGCCGGCAACCCAACTGAAAATACTAAAGAAGAAACTAACGAAAAGAAATCAAAGCAAAAGTCAAACAAAAAACAGAAGTTTATTGGGCAGTTTTGTACAAATCTTACCGAAAAAGCGCGAAACGGCGAGCTTGATGTTATCATTGGCCGTGATGCCGAGCTTTACAGAACGATACAGATTTTGTCCCGCCGTACTAAAAACAATCCTTGTCTTATAGGTGAGCCCGGTGTTGGTAAAACTGCTATTGCTGAAGGACTTGCTTTGAAAATCGCGCAGAAAAATGTTCCTGCAAAGCTTTTGGACAAAGAAATTTTACTGCTTGACTTAACCGGTCTTGTTGCAGGAACACAGTTCAGAGGTCAATTTGAAAGCCGCATTAAAGGTCTTATTGATGAGGTTAAATCGGCAGGCAATATTATTCTTTTTATTGACGAGGTTCATAATCTTGTCGGCGCAGGTGACTCTGAGGGCTCAATGAGCGCAGGTAATATTCTTAAACCGGCATTATCACGTGGAGAAATTCAGGTTATAGGCGCTACAACATTTAAAGAGTATAGGAAGTATATCGAAAAAGATGCTGCTTTAGAGCGCCGTTTTCAGCCCGTAACGGTTGAAGAACCGTCGATTGAAGAAACCTTTAAGATGCTTAGTGGTATCAGAGGTTATTATGAATCCTTCCATAACGTTAAAGTATCTGATGAGATTATCAGAGGTGCCGTTACACTTTCTGAACGATATATTAATGATAGGTTTTTACCTGATAAGGCTATTGACCTTTTGGATGAGGCCTGCGCTTGTGCTTGTCTTAGAAACAAGGCTATTGATGAATTATATCTTGCTAACAAAAAGCAGGATGAACTGTCAGCACAGTTGGTTGAGCTTGAGGCCGAGGTTGAGCAACCTGATTATGAACAGATAGCCAACGTAAAATTTGAACTTGAGAAAAACAAAGAACAGATTGACAAGGTGACACCCGAAGCTAATAAAAATTACGTTCAACCTGATGATTTGGCAAGGGTTATTGAGCTTTGGACAGGAATTCCTGCTGCCAAGATTAAGCAGAATAATTTGCAAAAGCTTTCTACCTTAGAGGATAATATAAAGAAACATATTATCGGACAGGATGAGGCTGTTGAGGCGGTTGTTCTTGGTGTTCGTCGCTCAAGCGTTCAAATTTCAAGTCACCGTAAACCTGCATCATTCATTTTCGTTGGTCCTACCGGCGTTGGCAAAACCGAGCTTGCAAAGGTCTTGGCAAACGAAATGTTTAATACTCCCGAGACACTTATAAGGCTTGATATGTCAGAGTATATGGAAAAACACGCTGTGTCCAAGCTTATAGGTGCGCCTCCCGGATACGTTGGCTTTGATGAAGCGGGACAGTTGACCGAAAAGGTGCGCAGAAAACCTTATTCAGTCATTTTGTTTGATGAAATTGAGAAAGCGCATCCCGATATTATGCACATACTGTTGCAGATTTTGGATGATGGAAGAATTACCGATTCTCAAGGCAGAACGGTTAATTTTGAAAATACTGTTATAATTATGACCTCTAACGCAGGTAGTGATAATAATGGTACCTTGCTTGGCTTTAACAAGACCGAGTCAGAAGCATCTAAAGAAAAAGCACTTAAAGCATTGAGGGATTTTCTTAAGCCTGAATTTCTTGGTAGGGTAGACGATATTATTGCTTTTTCGCCTTTATCGAAGGAATCGTTAAACAAAATCGCCGCTTTGGTGCTCGACGAATTGAAACCTTTGTTGGCTGAGAAAAACATTGATTTTGAGTATGATTTGGCCGTTTGTGATTATATTGTCGAAACAAGTGAAACCAAGAGCGGAGCGAGAGAAATACGCAAAACCGTTCGTAAGGAAATTGAGGATAAAATCATCGGAATGCTTATCGACAACCCCGATTCTACTATTAAAAAAATCAAGGTTTCGTATGACTCTAAGCTTGAAATTTCTTGCAAATTTGCGAAAAAATAACTTGACTAATGACGCGGTATATGTTAAGATATACTGCGTCACATAAGCGGGTGTAGTTCAATGGTAGAATTCCAGCCTTCCAAGCTGGTTACGTGGGTTCGATTCCCATCACCCGCTCCAAAAAGCCCGGCTGAAGGCAACTGTCTTTGGTTTTTGGGCGTTTTTTAT
>JAZRNK010000132.1:0-5866 GCA_045648145.1 Acutalibacteraceae bacterium
ATCCAAGGTATTACTTCGCTTTGGATAGACAGAATAGAAGGCTGTTATTTTAACGTTGTCGGTTTTCCAACAAGGTTATTTTGTAAACTGTTAAATAAACTTTCGATTTCTGAAAGTGAGATAATTTGTAAAAAATAAAAAGTACCCCAACACAAATTTGTGTTGGGGTACTTTTTATTTTAGAAGGTAACAACCTTTTCTTCAGGTTCGGCGGTCAAGGCGTATTCATTAACCTTTAAAACGGGACCTGTGCCTCGGTAGGCTTTATGCTTTTCAATCGAAACTGTAGCGGTAACGTTTACCCAGTTGCCAGTAACGAGGTTGCACTTTTGTTCACAAACGGCTATTAAACCTGCAAATTGTATATCATCGGCACAGCAAGTCATAACGTGACGGCCGATAATAAAGGTATTATCGGGAATGCTTTTATCGTTGGCAACAATTCCTTTGAATTTGACGGTTTTGCCATGATATTTCTGAATTTCCTCCATCATATCACGGTACCAGAGAGCATAATCGGGGTCGGCAATATTGATTATTTTTGCGTCAACGTTAAAGGGCAGAGGGTCTTCAATAGTGTCTGTTTCGGTACTGCCGTCAGGGTATTCATACACTATAGCGCTGTTGCGAGATACACCTCTGACGATTTTATGTAGCTGCATTTTATCAATTTTTTCATCATAACGGTTGAAAACGACAATTTCTGCATTTTTTAGCTTGTCAACAACCAGGCTTCTCATATTTGCATTGTAGTTTATGAAGGAGTTTGAGTCAGCAAACAGCATTGACTGGTAAACCACCCATTTTCGAGGCATAAGGCTTATAAGCTCGTCGACCTGCCACATACCGTTATACTCAATCATAACGCGCTCTGCCTTGGTTTCACGCAACCATAGGTTTAGTGTGTCTTCGGTGAGTTCATCCTTTTCGTCAACAGTTTTTATAAAGACGTTTTTGCCCGAAAATTTTGACGGGTTATATTCTTCCTCGCCCTCTTCGCATACTATAAGCAGGGTTTTTTCGCCACTGTTAAAGCGTTCGTCCTCAAGGGTTTCCTGAATAAATTTAGTTTTACCCGATTCTAAAAAACCGGTGAAAAGATATACGGGAATATCCATATTAAACCTTCTTTAATTAATTTTAAAAAGCTGCTCAATCGCGTCTTCGTTAATTTTTGAGCCGATAACACAAAGTCTGCCTATAATATCTGCATTGCCTATTCTTACATCGGGCTCGTTCGGAATATAATCAAAGTGTATCCATTCGCCGTTTTGTGCGGGTACAATACCCTTGGCTCTTAAAATTACACCGTAGTTTTCTTCGCTGGATAAGGCATTTAAAATATCGGTAATTTCGTCAACTGTATATTTACGGGTTGTTTCTTTGCCCCAGCTTGTAAATACCTCGTCAGCGTGATGATGGTGGTGATGATCGTGACAACCGCAGGTGCATTCGGGACCGTGTTCGTGATGCTCGTGGTGGTGTTCATCGTGATGTTCGTGATGATGGTCGTGTTCGTGATGATGGTCGTGTTCGTGACAGTCGCAATGCTCATCATGGTGGTGATGATGGTGGTGTTCAACCTCGTGCGATAACTCTTCAAGCTCTGATTTTAAGGTGTTTTTATGCTCGATAGCATTTAAAATCACAGTACCGTCAATGTTGTTCCAAGGAGTTGTGATAACGGTTGCAGTGTCGTTATGGTGGCGTATAAGGTCAAGGCAGGTTGAAAGCTTGTCCTCGGATATGTTGTCAGTATGGCTTAAAATAATTGAGCCTGCGTGTTCAATTTGGTCGTTGAAAAACTCGCCAAAGTTTTTCATATACATTTTGCACTTGTTGGCATCAACAACGGTGGTGAAGCTATTTAATGCAAGGTCAGTATTATTAAGGTTTTTTACAGCCTTAATAACGTCGCTAAGTTTACCGACACCCGATGGCTCAATAATAATGCGGTCAGGGGAGAACTGCTCTAAAACGCTCTTTAATGCCTCGCCGAAATCGCCGACAAGACTGCAACAGATACAACCTGAGTTCATTTCGGTGATTTCAACGCCTGCGTCCTTTAAAAATGCACCGTCAATACCGATTTCGCCAAATTCATTTTCTATAAGTACTAATTTTTCATTTTTGTATGCTTCGTTTATAAGCTTTTTAATAAGCGTTGTTTTACCAGCTCCTAAAAAGCCAGAAAAAATATCAATTTTTGTCATTTTTACTACCTCTTGTCTATTTTTTAACATTATATCATTTGATTTCAATCTTATCAAGTGACATTTGTTAATTTAATTTCATTTTATATGTTAATATTTTTATTATGATTTTTTATGTAAAAAAACTGACTAATATTGGCTTATTTTGATGTCTTTTCTTATTGCAATTTATTGTTTTTTATGTTAGAATAAAAATAATTGTTTTGGGAGGATGAATTTATGTCACAAATTCTTGCTTTTATTTTATATTTTGTCGCGATGCTCTGTATTGGTATTGTTTTCTTTTTCAAATCTAAGGGCTCGGGGGAGAAGGATTATTTTTTAGGTGGTCGTTCCATGGGACCTTGGGTTACAGCTATGAGTGCCCAAGCTTCAGATATGAGTGGTTGGTTACTTATGGGCTTTCCAGGAAGCATTCTTGCTTTTGGCATGGGTAAGGTTTGGATTGGTATTGGTCTTGCTTTAGGTACTGCTGCCAACTGGATTTTTGTTGCTACAAGGCTTCGTCGATTTTCTAAGGCTGCTAATGATTCTATAACATTGCCACAGTATTTAACTAATCGATTTGCTACTGCAAATCCACTACTTAAGGTTGTTTGTGCAGTAATTTTTCTTATTGCTTTTACTGTTTATGTTGCATCAGCTTTTAATGCGGGTACTGCGGTTTTCTGTGCAGTTATTCCTTGGTTTAATACTCATAAACAGCTAGCTATGATTATTTTTGCTGCTATAATTCTTGCTTATACATTTATGGGTGGTTATAAAGCAGTATGCTGGACTGACTTCTTCCAAGGAATTTTAATGCTCGGTGCATTACTTGCAGTCCCAATTATTATGTTTGCTTTTGGTAGTTTTGATAATACTTACAGCGGTGCATTTGCTGAAGGTGTTGTGGCTTTTAATTCCAATCCCTTTACTGCAACCTGGCAGGACATTGTATCAGGTCTTGGTTGGGGCCTTGGCTATTTTGGTATGCCACATATTCTTGTAAGATTTATGTCTGTTAAAAAGTCTTCGATGATTAAAAAATCTGCGACTGTTGCTATTATCTGGCTTGTAATTACACTTGGTGCTGCTATTGTAATTGCTTTTCTTGCACGTAACTTTATTTTCAGCAACGGCATTTCGCTTGCCAATAAGCTTATTCCTACAGGTACACAGCAAAATGTTTTCATTGAAATAGTTAATGATATTTTCCCTGGTTTCTTTGCAGGGATAGTTTTATCAGCTATTATTGCTGCGTCAATGTCTACTGCTGATTCTCAGTTGCTAGTTGCTTCATCGTCGTTTACAAGCGATATTTATAAACCTTTATTGAGAAAGAATAAAGCAACAGATAAAGAAATTCTTTGGGTTGGACGTATTGTTGTTCTTATAGTTACTATTGTCGGACTTTTAATTGCTATGACCGGCCTTAATGACGCTACTTCGTGGGCATCAAATATTATGGCTATGGTTGAAAATGCATGGGGCTTGTTTGGCGCTGCGTTTGGTCCTGTTGTTATACTTTCTCTTTTCTGGAAGCGCTTTAATTATTCGGGTGCTGTTGCAGGTATTTTAGCAGGTACCATTACTGATATTGCTTGGCTTGTACTTATGACAAATACTGTTGTTAAAGAGCCTTTAATTATGGCTTCAGGTGTTTATGAGATTGTTCCTGGATTTATTATGGGCACAGTTGTTGCTGTTATTGTTACGCTTTGTACAAAATCACCTTCTCAAGAGGTTGTTGAAATTTACAATAGTGCAACAGACAAATCAGTTGACGATTAATTGTAATTATTTTATAAAGGAGATTTTCTTATGACTTCTTATATCAGATATACCTATCCGCAACTTAAAAAATTCTGTGAGGACTGCTTTAAAAAGTTTGGATTCACAGAGGAAGAGAGTCAAATTATTACCGATGTTCTTTTACTTTCAGACCTTTACGGTATTGAGTCGCACGGTATGCAGCGTCTTGCCCGTTATCACAAGGGTATTGAAAAAGGTCTTATTAAGGTAGAAGCAAAGCCTGAGGTTGTTTTTGAAACACCTGTTTCAGCCGTTATTGAGGGTAATGACGGTATGGGTCAGCTTATTTCACACAAGGCTATGAATATTGCTATTGACAAGGCAAAGAAGTCCGGTATGGCTATTGTTACCGTTCGTAACTCTAACCATTTCGGTATTGCAGGTTATTATGCAAAAATGGCTTGCGATGCAGGTCTTATTGGTCTTGCATTTACTAACAGTGAAGCTATAATGGTTCCTACTTTTGGACGTCTTGCAATGTTGGGCAGTAACCCGATTGCATTGGCAGTGCCTGCAGAGCCGTATGATTTCTTTTTTGATGCATCTACTACCGTTGTTACTCGCGGCAAGCTTGAGATTTACAACAAGCTTGGCAAACCGTTGCCTGAGGGTTGGGCACTTGATTCAAAGGGTAAGGGTAGCACCGATGCAGCCGACGTTCTTAAAAATATCGTTGCTAAAAACGGCGGCGGTATTATGCCTTTGGGCGGAGAAACCGAGCAGTCAGGTAGCCACAAGGGTTATGGCTACGGTATGATGTGTGAAATTTTCACATCTATTTTATCGTTGGGTATTACTTCTAACCATACTCATGTCGGTGGTAAGGGTGGCACTTGTCACGGCTTTATTGCTATTGACCCGAAGGTTTTTGGTGATGCAGATGCTATAAAAGAGCATTTGTCAACCTTCTTACAGGAGCTTCGTGAATCACCCAAGAGCGAAGGTCAGGAAAGAATTTATACACACGGCGAAAAAGAAATCTTTGCTAAAGCCGACCGTCTTGAAAACGGCATTGATGTTAATATCAACACCGTTGCAGAGATGTTTGAAATGTGTAAGTACGTTGGTCTTAACCCTGTAGAGTACTTAGGTGACGTTAACTTTGACGAGGTTAGCACAAGTTCATCTTATAAATAAGGAGTTTTAAAATGGATATTAAAGAACAAGCTTTACAAAAGCATTACGAGTGGCAGGGCAAAATTGAGGTTGTTTCAAGAACACCTGTTACCAACAAAGAACAATTATCTTTAGCATACACTCCCGGTGTTGCCGAGCCTTGTCTTGCTATAAACAAAGATTATAATAAATCTTTTGAACTCACAAGACGTTGGAATATGGTTGCCGTTATTACTGACGGTACCGCAATTTTAGGTCTTGGTGATATCGGTCCCGAGGCCGGTATGCCCGTTATGGAAGGTAAATGTGTTCTGTTTAAGGAATTTGCAGGTGTTGACGCATTTCCTTTGTGCTTAAGAACAAAGGACGTTGACGAGCTTGTAAGAACAATTTATTTGCTTTCCGGTTCTTTTGGCGGTATTAACTTAGAAGATATTGCTGCACCTCGTTGCTTTGAGGTTGAGAGAAAATTAAAGGAAATTTGCGATATTCCCGTTTTCCACGATGACCAGCACGGTACTGCAGTTGTTGTTGGTGCCGCACTTCTCAACGCTTTAAGACTTACCGGTAAGAAAATTGAGGAAATCAAGTGTGTAATTAATGGCGCAGGCTCAGCAGGTATTGCCATTGCTAAGCACATTATGAAGCTCGGTGTTAAAAATCTTACCATGGTTGACCGTTTTGGTATCATTTGCGAGGGTATGGAAGGACTTAATCCTGCTCATGAGGAAATGAGTAAGGTT
>JAZRNK010000133.1:0-2177 GCA_045648145.1 Acutalibacteraceae bacterium
GGGGGCCGGCGGGGGAAAGAAAGACACCGCCGGAAAAAAAAAAAAAACAGACCCCCGTCTGGGTGTCTTTTTTTTTGTGTGTCCCGACGACGCTGATGTGGAAATTCCAAGGGAATTCCTTTTTATTGCCGCAGCTCTCGCAGCTCAATCCCGCCTAAAAACAATTCACTGGATTGTTTTTTACGGCGTGACGCCGGAACTGATTAAAGGATATCCGAAAGGGTATCCTTTTTTGTTTTGTAAATTCATTGGCAATGTCTGTGCTATCAATATTTATAAAATTACTTTACATTTCGTCAGTTAAACCTAAAATATAATCGGTAGTTGTGTGATAAAATTTTGCAAGCTTTATCAGTATTTCCGTTGGTATATCTCTTTTACCTAATTCGTAGTGTGAATAGCATACTTGGCTACAATTTAAATAATCTGCAATATCCTTTTGCTTTAAATCTCTGTCTTCTCTTAAATCCCTAATTCGTCTGTACACTTTAACACTCCCTTTTGAAACTATTATATTTCAAAACAAATTGTTATATTGATAAATAAAACAAAATGTTTTATAATACTTAAAGGGGGGAATAATTTGAAAAGTAAAAAAGGAAAAAATATAGGTAAATATGTCAAGTTGGCTATAGCGACAATAATGGTTATAATTTCGACAAGAGATAATGGTAAAGAGTTAAGAAAAGCAATTGATGAATTTAAACATTAAAGGAGGTATAAAAATATGCGTGAGAATAAGCAAGATAAATTAGGGAAAATAATTGGTTTTTATGAAAAGATAGGTAATGAAACCCATGCCTTTGATGGGCAAGGAGGATTTGTGGGTAAGTATGTACCTATGACTGACGAAACTTTTGATAATTTGGGACGATTAGTGGGGAAAAGCATTAACGCATTAAATGATTTGTTCAAAATGTAGTGTATTTGAATAGGTGTTAAGAATTAGAAGGAGGATATTATGCTTAAGGAGTATTTAAAGTATAAGTATTATGTACAATATTTTGCCATTGCAATAAGTATTATTCCACTATTTATTTCATTGATAATCTGCATTTTGGATAATCCTTATTATGGGAATTTAGGAATACCAGAAACGGCTATGAATTTAAAAATTTTTTATAATAACTATGAAAGCCATAAAATGAATATGTTGTATCAGAGTTTTCTAGGGGCTTTTAGTGTGTTTTTTATAATAAAATTAAACAAAACAAACTTGCAACATCTTACATATTTTATCTTATACTCAATATGGAATGTCTTTGCGTACATTACGTTTTTTTTAGATTTAAACGAAACTGTTTGGATGATACCAATTTTGTCAAGTGTTCCCGATATACTGTATTATAAATATTTAATTAGTGATATAGGTTACGTAAAGGGAAAAAGATTTTTAATAGGATATACTGTTTTTTATATTATTGGAGAGGTTTTTCGTGCGGTATCCGTGTGTTATAGTTGTGCTGAAGAAAAAATGTACGCATGGAATTTTGTATTTTTTACCGACTGCGTCACTATGTTAGTAGGAGTATTTCGCTTTTGTATTTGTAGAGGACTGTATCATACTTGCAAACAAGATGATACTTATACTGAATGATGTTAAGTGATTTTTTAAACAACAATAAAAAGGAGTTTTAATTATGAAAAAGGCTTTATCTTTATTATTAATGATAATTATGTGTTGTATTTCATTGGTTGCTTGTAAATCAGCATTAGATATTCGCCAGGAGCTTGTTAATATTTGTTGTGATTTTTCAAACTGCAATTCTGTTAAATGGTTCGAAATTGCTACAGACAACACATATGAAACAGATAATGGATATGAAGTTAAAGCAATAGGATCGTATTGGCCTGTTAATGAATATGGTTCTGTAGGGGATCAAATGATTTTCGATATTGAGTTTACTGCAACTTGGGATAGTAGCAGTAGTTGTTATGATATAGATATTAACAAAAAAGTTATTATGGACTCATATGAAGCGAGGTTGAAATAAAACCCGTAAGATTGGAGAGATGCCTGTTTTTGCAAATTTAAAAATACAAGCATTTTCTGAAACGTGTAAAATATGCAGGTTCCTATCGGCTCCAAGAACCCCAAAACTGCAAAGCCCGACCCTGAAAAAATCGCCTTGTGAGGTTTGATTGGGGAATGTTTACGAAAAATGGCATAAAACAGC
>JAZRNK010000134.1:0-14313 GCA_045648145.1 Acutalibacteraceae bacterium
TGTAAGCATTATAAAGGAAAGCCGGGAGTATTTAATGAATGCGCCGAGTGTCAGCATTATCTACACGGCGAGGAGCTTCTTGGCATTTGTACCTGTTCGAAAAACAAACTGCCGTCACTGCAGGAGTGTGACAGAAGTGATTGAAACTAATTATATTAAACATAAACAAAACGACAAAGGACGTCACCAAATTTTCCTATACGGAGGTAAACACATGAAAACGAGAACACCTATTTCAAAGAGAATTTTAAGCTTGGTTTTGTGCTTGGCTTTACTCGTGGTTTATTTACCGCTTTCGGCGGCAGCGGCAGGTGAGAGCAATCCTCATTATTCTAAGGTTGCTGATGCCAACACCATGAACAACTGGACAAAGTATTTTGACCTTGATGAGCTTGACACCTCCAACGTAGGTGGTGTATGGACCGATAAATCGGTTTTTACAAATGCTGATGCGTTTAATGGTAAAATAAGCATGATTGACGGCAACAAGAATTTTCTCACCGCTCTTTCAGCACTTGCCGCTAACAAAGAGGTTGTGGGTTATTCTACCGTTCCTACCGACACGGTATTTATACTTGACCTTTCAAACTCTATGTCATCTGATTCGGTTACAGACTTGGTAGATGCTACTAACGCTGCGATTGCAAATCTTCAGAGCACCAATAAAAACAACCGAGTAGGCGTTGTACTTTATTCGGGAAGAAGCGCAGACAGATCTTATGATAATGCGGTTTCAAGACTGCTTCCGATTGACCGTTATACTACTACCGATAGAAACGGAAGATATATTAACTATTCAAACAGAACAGTTTCGGTTGACGGTGACGTAAGTGGCACAAATCCCAACGCTGTGTTTGAAAGCAAGGAGCACATTGGTGCAACCTACATTCAGGCAGGACTTTGGGAAGCTTATAAAATGTTTAACGAGGTTCCCGATTCCGAGATAGTTATCAGCGATGACAACTGGCAGGCAGGCGAGTATCGTATGCCTATCGTTGTGCTCATGTCTGACGGCGCACCCACACTCGGAGCAAGTAAGTTTGATGACGTTGAAAATCAGACATATGGTAGGAATGGCAAAGGTGCTAACGTTGGTGACGGTAACGATAACGGCATAACCGAAGGACAGGGTTTTCTTGTTCAGCTTACCGCCTCTTATATTAAGAATCGTATTGAGAACAAATATAAGGTGCATTCCGAAAATGGCGCAGGCAGAAGCCTTTTCTACACCCTTGGTTTTAATATTTCGACATCCAACAACTTAAATTTGGTTACTTCGGGTAACATTGCATATAGCGTTCTTAATCCCGATGCAATGACCATTACAGATAATCTTTGGTCAGCATATAATAACCCGCAAAGCAATTCAATACAGGTAACGGTTGAGGGTCCGAACGGCGATATTAACGTAACCGTAGTCAAAAACTCCTATGCAACCGGCAAGTCTTACGTTGACGAGTATTTCTCGGCATCGGGCGATGGACTTACAAATGCGTTTGATGATATTGTTCAGGAGATTATTCTTCAGTCGCGTTATTATCCGACTCACCTTGAAGGCGGAAGCCCTGATTTTTCGGGATACGTTGAGTTTACCGATACTCTCGGCGAGTATATGGAAGTAAAACACATTAATGGCGTTCTTTTGGGCGATACCCTTTTTGACGGTCATATGATGGCTTCAAAGTTCTCAAGCAGCGCAGAGGGTGGACTCGGCACTATTGACGCTCCCACAGAATTGGGCAAAGAGTTTATTAACGCCGTTAAAACAAGACTTAAAATAGCTAACACCAGCGATGCAGACCAGCTTGTTCAAGACGCTTGGGACGCAGGTCAGCTTTATTATGAAGCCGACCGAAACGGCAACGTTGTCAAATGGTCTAACTATATTGGTTGGTATGCTAAGGCAGACGGCACCTATATTAAGCATTGGAATGAGGCTTCCAACGCAGTAGCACCTGCCGACGCAGTTTATACAATAAAATCTTACGGTTTCCTTGGCGAAACCTCGGGTAGCATCAAGAATTCCGATATGATGTATATGTCGGTTCAGGTAAAAACCAATATTGAAACAGGAGAGCAAACTGTTTCCTGGAAAATCCCTGCTTCTCTTGTTCCGATTGTAACCTACCTTGTAACACTTGACGGTACTAACGTTGATACGGCAACTAACGTCAACGTTTCGGTAGAAAACCCTGAAAGCGTAAGTCCCATTCGTCTTGTTTACGAAACAGGTCTTCGTTCTGACCTTAATGAGTTTAACATTACCAGAATCACCGGCGAAAGCATCAACGGTAGCAAGGTTACCGATGAAAGACATATCGCCGCCGACGGCCACACCCGTCTTTTCTGGAACAATAGCTATGATATCAGCGCAGAGAGTCACGATGACCACGTTACTGCAATGGCAGAATTTACTCCTAACAAGGAGAACGAAAGATTTTACTATACCTTTGATTCGGCTGTTCACAAAAAGACAGCAACAGGTTATGTTCTCGTAGGAGAAAACGAAGTTCTTGATGAAAACGGTGAATATTATCATCGCCGTTACGTCTTCAAGGAAGGCGAAAGCAAGCCGGTCTTTAAATACGAAAAGATATCAAAGACATCTATTTTGACGGCAAAGAATAACGGCTGGCAGGCAGATTTTAAGACTCTTGACAACCAAAAGGGTGCCTGGGTAATTCCCAAAGGCACACCTGCTCGTGAGCTGCAGATGTACGACGAAAGCAAGACCGTAAACAGTTCAAATTCGGCACATATGGTATTCCATCCGTATATTTCTGAGCAGAACAACATTGTCTATATCGATATGAACCTTGGAAACAACGGCTTGTTGTCAGTAACACCTGCAACCGGCATTAAGGTTTCAAAAACGGTTGATGTTTTTGAAGACGGAACTTCTGATACCTTCAAATTCCGTATTACCGCAGCCACTTCAGGCAGCTTTGATTCGTGGATTACCGCACTTGATGAAACTCCGAGCGGAAATGCAACTAAAGCCGACTTTACAAATGGTGTTTACGAGGTTGAGCTTAAAAAAGACCAGACATTGTGGATTTCAGGCATCCCTGCAGGCACTACCTACACTGTCGAGGAAATATCCGATAATTCTGATTATAAGATTAAATCAGTTAGTGTCAACGGCACTGCAACCGGTAAGGTAGCAACGGGAACAGTTGCACAGTATCTTATTGATGACGTTCATTTTGTTAATACAGCAATCGGCGAGGGTGACCTTGTTATAACAAAGCAGGTTGTTGACGCAAACGGTAATGCAGTAGATGTTAATAACAACGTTAAGTTTACGGCAGAAATTACGCTTACCGATGCTTCCGGCGATGCAGTTAACGGAACATTTAGTTCTTCGGCAGGTAATATCACTTTAATAAACGGTAAATATACAGTTTCTCTTTCTGAGGGCGAGTCCTTCATAATCAGAGGCATCCCCGAGGACACCAACTTTGTTGTGGCCGAGCAAAATATTCCCAACGGTTTTGCTTTAAACACCGAAAAAAGTGAGCTTTCGGGTGTTGTTGGTACGATTGGCAGCAACCGCGCTCTCATAGTTAACAGCTATGCTCCGACAGGTGTTGATGGCAGCGACATAGAGGTTAACGTAGTTAAAGAGATTACAGGCAACCGTACAAATTGGCTTGATGGCGAAAGCTATACCTTTAAGCTTGAAAGGATAGATTATGCTCGTGCAACAACCACCGTTGTTGCAACAGCTACTATCAAGCACAGCGATACCGATAAATCACACTTGTTCTCATTAGCAGGTGAGATATACGCAAATACCGGCACCTATTATTACAGAGTGACCGAGGTTGAGGGCGCTCAGGGCGGTATTGCCTATGATACAGCCGAACGCAGATTCTCTGTAGTTGTTGCCGATAGCGATATGGACGGCGATCTTGAGATTGTTTCGGTAAACAATGCCGTCAATACCACAGTTAGCGGAAGTTGGCGTGTTGCTACAACCTTTAACAACGTTTATGCGCCTACCGGTTCTGCAACCGCAACTATCGACATTTTAAAGGAAATGAACGGCAATCACGCGCTTAGCGGTTATCAGTTTGCACTTTATGATGCCGATCCGTCGGTCAATGCACAGGCTAACGAGATAATTAGATCGGGTCTTACTAACGCAGCAGGTGAAGCCACAATTAGCATTGGTTATTCGGCTGTTGATGCGGGTAAAACCTACACCTACTATCTTGCAGAGGTAAACCGTGGTCAAATTATCAACAATATTAAGTATTCTGAGTCGGTTTATAAGGTAGAGGTTACTGTTAATGATAATCTTGACGGAACAATTTCTGTCATGACTACCGTTTCGGGACTTGTTGGCATCAGCACAACCCCCACCTTTACAAACGAGTACGTTCCCTCTTCGTCAGATTTTGTTACAATTTCGGGCGAAAAGCAAATTGTCGGTGACCGTGTGCTTAATGTAAATGAGTTTGAGTTTGCTATTACTGCTGTGACCGCAGGCGCACCGATGCCTTCGGTAACAACCGTAAAGAACGATTCTAATGGCTCATTTGTATTCGAACCCATCGAGTTTAAGGATTCACACAAGGGCAACACCTATGAGTACAAGATAACCGAGGTTGACACAGACAAGATTGGTGGATTTGCCTACGACGGTACCGTTTATAAGGTTTTAGTAACCGTTACCGACAACGGCGACCAGACCATTACTGCAAATGCTGTTATAAGCACTGCGGCAGGTACAGTTGAAAACATCGTATTCAAGAACACCTACGATGCAAAGGATGCCGAGGTTGTTCTTGAAGGAACTAAGCTTCTTACCGGCAAAGCCTTGCAGAACAACGAGTTTGACTTCGAGCTTAAGGCTGTAACTGTAGGCGCACCGATGCCTTCTTCGTCCGTCGCAAAGAATGATGCAAACGGTAGATTTGCATTTGAGAAGATTACCTTCTCGAAGTCAGGTACCTACGTTTACGAGTTGGTTGAAAAGGATGGCGGAATTGCCAACTACGATTACGACGAGTCGGTTTATACCGTAACCGTAACTGTAACCGATGATTCACAGGGTACACTCAATTACGATGTAGATTTTATGAAGGACGGCATGGACTCTTCGGAAATTGTTTTCCGTAACGGATTCGTTCCCACTCCTATCGAATATGATATTCACGTTGATTTCGGCGGAGAAAAGGTATTAAACGGCCGTACTATTAAGGCAAACGAGTTTGAGTTTGCACTCATTAACGCACGTAACGGACAGCAGATTGGCGACACCGTGAAAAATGACGAAAGCGGCAAGTTCAGCTTCCCCAAATTGACACTTGCATCAACAGGTGTTCATCATTATAAGATAGTTGAAATCATAGGCGACGAAAAGGGTGTTACCTACGATACATCTTCTTTCCATATTCGTCTTGAGGTTGTTCAGGATGACGATGGCGTTCTCTCAATTGTTGACAAACAACTCCATAAGGGTGTTGTTTCTAAGCAGGAGGTTCAGGGTGTTCTTACTGAGGTAACCACCTATGAGAATATCACAGATAACGGTGCTATCAAGTTCGTCAACACCTATAAGGCAGTTGCTACCGAGATTGTAATCAAGGGCACAAAGACTCTTGAAGGTCGCACACTCGCTGCTGAGGAGTTCTCGTTTGAGCTTTATGATGAGAACAATGTTAAGCTTGAAACCGTTAAGAATGCAGCCGACGGTAGCTTTGAGTTTGCAGCAATCGGTGTAGAGAACGCAGGCGAATATACTTATACCGTACGCGAGGTGAAGGGTAGCACAGAAGGCGTTACCTATGACGAAGCAGTTTACACTGTAAAGGTTGTTGTAACAGATAATCTTGACGGCACTTATAACGTAGCGCATACCTACTTGAAGGGTACCGAGGCAGCCGACGGAGTTGCGTTTGTTAACGTGTATAAGACACCCGAGTTTGAAGCACCCAAAACAGGTGACAGCTCGAACGTTCAGCTTTGGCTGGTTCTTATGCTCATTAGCGGCGGCGGATTAATTGCCACTGTTATTTACAGCAAAAAAGAAGAGGCTGAACAAAACTAAAAACTTAATATAGCACAACCCCCTGCCGAATGTTCGGCAGGGGGTTGATGTTTGAAAAGAAAAAACAGAGCCGCAAGGCACAGACCAACTGTATAAAGGGTTGGACGGTATCAACGACTCTGTTTCTTTTTTGGTGGACGCTGGGGGACTTTTCCGGCGCTGTCGCGCCTATCGCCTCGCTTCGCTCGTTGCCACGTCGGCGAAAACAGTTCACCGGACTGTTTTCTTCCGCAAACCTTGTTTGCTCCCTCCTTGTTCGAGTCCCATGCTTTTAGCACCAAAAACAAAAGGACAACATCTTGCGATGTCATCCTTTATTTTTGGTGGACGCTGGGGGACTCGAACCCTCGACCGCCCGCACGTCAAGCGGGTGCTCTACCAGCTGAGCTAAACGTCCATAGATTTAATTGCAAAGGCTATTATATACAATCAATGCTTAATTGTCAAGAGTTTTTGCTTGAATAAAACGGTTGCTTATTATATAATTTTAAGCAGAAGGTTTTACACAAGAGGTGTTAAAATGAAACAAAATTTTTTCTTTTCACATACACACGCTCGTCTTATTTTGCAGGTCAACAGATTTTGCAGTGTGTTCTTCTTGACAACAAGTTGCTTTTTTGCAGCGTTTTTAATTACGGGCATTAATATAAACAATTATTTCAACCTTTACCTTTCGGTCCGCTTTCCATCGGGCGAAACGGTGTCGGCTGCGGTCATAACCGTTTGTGTTGCAATAACAAGCATTATTGCGGCAGCGGTGGTCTTTTTAAAACCGCACATTAAACATTTTTCGGTGGCAAACGCAGTATTAATCCTTTTTACAATGATATATTTCCTTGTGTTTTTAAAAGACCTATGGTTTTTGTGGGTGCTGTTAATTATAGCGGCCGTCTACGTTTCGGCAGCGATAGTTTTTGCGGTTTTTAAAGGTGCTGCTAAAAATACTGACGGTGCCGAGCCGCAGTAATTATTCCTTAACCATTTGTTCGTAAGGGAATTCTGTAAAGCCTAATTTTTTATAAAGCTCGTTAGCACGGGTGTTTTCGTGTTCAGTTTCAAGGCGGTATCGCGCCGCCGGGCGTTCTTTATACAAAAAGGTAAAAAACTCTTTTCCTAAGCCTTTTGAACGGAATTCGGGACGGACATACAGTTCTTCTATCCAAATAACAATACCGCCTGCCTCCTGAGAAAAGGTTTTAGCAATTAATGCGTAGCCGACAGGTTGGCTTTCAAGAGTTAGCAAAAAGCCCTCGGCATAAGTATTTGAGTGCATCATTTCGTCGAAGGTTTTTTCAAAATATTCGCAAGGAACGGGTTTTATGACCGCATCGGAGTCATAAAACTCTTTTGCTAACGATATATAGACCTCGCGGTCGTTTTCGGTTAATTTTTTAATCATTTTTATTTACCTTTTTCTTTAAAATGATTGCCGCCAGGCAAGTTACCAACAGTATTCCAACGATACATCCTAAAGAGTCGACCAGTATGTCTGAAAACTGAAACGCTCTGCCGGGAACAAAGTGTTGGTGAATTTCATCAGAAAGCGCATAAAAAACACAAAAAAGTGTTGAAAAAACAAGGTTTTTGAGCTTGAAAACGGCAAACGAAGTTAACGTCAGTGATGCAAAGAAGCCTAATGCCGCAAATATTGAAAAATGCGCCAAGGTACGTATGACGGCTTGGTTTTGACTGATTATTTCGACCCGCTCCTGTTCGGGCAGATGTTCAAATCCGTCGATAAAGAAAATACACAGTTTTTTTATAAACTCGCCGCTTGTAGCATTTGAGGTGTCGGAGTTTTCGCACGAAAACACAAAAATTGCTATCATACAGGTGACAAGCCCTAAAATAGATATTGCACGAAACAAATGCTTTTTCACAACATCGCTCTTTTCTTTTGGTTTGTGCTTATAGTATAACACATTTTTGGCTTTTTGCAATTAAAACAATGAATAACCTCACAGAAACGGACAAACTATGTTGGGTGAGTTTTTTGAAAAAGGTTTTACAGTTTGCCGTTTCTTTTTTGGCGGCGTTTTTTGTTTTCTTCGGTTTGGCATTTTTACTTATTTTTATGTCTTCTGGGATTAATGGGGATAATCCGTCGGAAAGCAGAACCGAAAGCGTACAAAGCACTGTATTATCACAAGTTGAAGAGCAGGTGCACGTTTTGGTGGTTTTTGTTGATGAAATGCAAATGTTTGCAACACAAATAGCTATAGACAAAAATAAACACACCGTAAATGCGGTTACGGTTGATACAAGCGGACTTGATGAGGTCTATGAAAAAGGGGGACTTTATCCGTTTATAACCGAGTGTCAGGCCAAAGCACCCAACAACCCTGAATATTTTTTAAAAATTAATGGTGAAAGTTTTGTAACAATTACTGACAGAATATCAGGAATAGTATATAATGAAGCAGACGGTAACAGGGTTATGCTTACAGGTGAGCAGGCAAAGGATATGCTGAGTGAGCAAAGCTTCACCGAGTTTTGCCGACAGTTGACCGAAAACGTGTTGAAATCCAACACAAAAGAACACCTTTTGTTTATCGTGAACAATTCTGAAAATAATTTTTCGTATTCTGATATTTACACTAAATAGGTGAGTGAATTATATTGAAAAAAGTTTTAGCTTTAATTTTTTCGTTTGTTATACTGCTGTCAGGCTGTTCGTTTGCGACTGAAAACGGACTGTTCGGCTCTGCTTCGTCGTCATTAGCAAACACAGGGGATACATACGATAATAAGACGTACACCCCGCAGGACTCGACGGTTACGCTTGACGTCTATCCGCAAGTGGCAGACTTTACAACGGTTGGAAAATTTGAGCGCTTACAGTATTCGGGGCTTTCCGAACTTCAAAAAAGTATATACATAAGACTCGACAATGCCGTTTTTAATATGCAGACGGGATACGTTGATGTTGGAGAATGTAGTTATCGCGACCTTGAACTCGCTTTTTTTGCTTTGAGGTGTGACCGACCGGAATATTTTTGGTTGCCTAACACATATTCTTTACGTGTTGTTGGTAAACGTCGGCAGATACGCTTTGCCGATAACGATGCCGGTTGGGTTTGCACAAAAGAAGAGCGGTTGCAGACGGAAAGCCAAATAAAAACCTCATTGCAACAGTTTTTGGGCGGTGTGTCGAGTGATGACGGTCAGTATGAGTTGGAATTAAAGGCACACGACTGGTTGGCTGAAAAAATCATTTATGATCACGACGCGATTGATAATTACGATGCTTATCCTGAGGCTTGGACGATAGAGGGCGCGTTTGTTGACGGCAAGGCGGTATGCGAGGGTTATTCTAAAGCCATGCAGTTGATGTGTTATATGGTAGGCATTGATTGCAGTATTGTTACCGGAACCACCTCAAACGCTCATATGTGGAACGTTGTTAAAATAGACGGTCAGTGGTATCATCTTGACCTTACCTTTAATGATGGCGATAACAACGTATATCATTCGTTTTTCAACGTAACTAACGAGAGTGTTGAAAAAAGCAGAATGATTGACGCTTCGGCAAAAGATTGTGATGATGAGGCTTTGCAAAAGGGCCGATACAATCTTTTTGTGCCGATCTGCAGCAGTACGCAAGACAATTATTTTAACAAGAACTCGGCTTACGTTACTGCTAAAAATCAATTCGAATCGACGGTAGTAAGCTTGGTTTACAGCGCGATAACTAATGGAAAAAACTGTGTTGAAATTGGATTTGCTCCCGAACTTAACTTTGTTTATGGTAGATCTGACATAGACGATATGGGTGATGTTGAAAAATATTTTGTGCAGGTTAATTCTGAGTTGTCCTACAAGCAACAAATTAAACGGTATAAGGTTTCGGGAATTAACGGAGCATCAAGCATTATGCTTTCATGGGAGTAAAGTAAAACCCCTTCGGCGTTAAGCCGAAGGGGTTTTGTTATTCTTGGTCTGAATTAACGGGTGTTGAATCAACCTCAACGGCTTTTCGTTTGCCGTAGCCGTAGCCATAGCCATAGCCGTAGCCGTAGCCGTAATTATAATGGTAATGCTTATATTTTCCAAGCTCACCGTATGCAAGCGATACACGGTTAAGCACATAACCTATAATATTGGTTTTGCTGAAGGATAAATACTTGATAGAGCTATAAACCTTATCGACCGAGGTTTCGTTCCATTTAACGACGAAGACAAGCTCATCACAAAGGTCGCCTATGGAGACGGTTTCGGAAGCAAGTGAGCAAGAGGGCATATCAACGATTATATATTCGTAGTTTTCTCTTGCATACTCAAAAATCTCGGTGAAATCAGATTTTTTGAACTTAATGTTTTCACAGCCTGCAAACACAACATCGAATGTGTCCGATATAGAGTTGATTACATCGGGAATGGCTGCAACGCCTGCAACAACATCGGTTACGCCGGTGTTGGGCACTTCGTTTTTCTTGTTAAGATACGACTGCATTGCTCTGTGGCGCAGGTCCATATCTATCAACAAAACCTTATGAGTGCCTGCCGAGAGAGCTTTTGCTAAGCCGTAGGAAACGGTTGTTTTGCCTTCGCCGTTGACTGCGCTCGTAACACCTATAATCTTGGTGCCGTTGGCCTTTAAGGTGCTTCTGACACGCTGTTTTAAAATTTTCACAGACTCGGTAAAGCCTGAAGAGCCGAATACAGATCTTGAACCTTGAGCGCGTTTGGATTTGCGCTTTTCTTCAACAAGGGGTATTTCGCAAAGCACTTTGCCGTTTAGCGTGGTTTCAACATCGCGTTTGCTTGAAATCACGTTGCTTGTCTTCATACGGATAACAACAATTACCGCGCTTAAAGCAAGACCGAGAAAAGCACCTATAAGAATGTATATATAGTATGAGCCTTCGTTAAAAGGCTTTGTGGGAAACTTAGGCTCGGAGCCCTCTATAACGTTCATCTTTGTGTCACCAACAACAAAGGTAGCAACCTTGGGATAGTTCTGCATTAAAGAGCTAACTATATCATAGGCATCCTGTGCCGATGAGCTGGTAACATAAACCTCAAAAATATTGGTGTCAGGCACGGCTTTTGACGAAATGGTACCGTTTATAGAACGGCCAAGATCGTTGGCGATGATTTCCAAAAGAATTTGGGAATTCATAATATGTGGGAAGGTTTCGGCCATCTGTGTTGCCAGAGTTTCGTTATAGTTAAAGGTATATGCCGAAGCACCGCTCAAAGCACTGTCAGAAACAAGAGGGGTAATAGTAAATCTGACGCCGGATTTATATTGAGGTGTAAAGGTGACTCTTCCGTAAATAAAAGCGCCTATCGCAAAAACGAGGGTAAAAATCAAGGTCATCCAACCAAGTTTTTTAAAATGGTTCCAAAACTTGTGCAAAAACGAAATAATATCTATTTCGGTTTCGTTGCCGGTTTGAGTTTTTGTGTTTTCTACATTGTTTGTATTATTCATAAAACCTTCTCCTTTCCGGCATTAATTAAAATCGGAATGATATGGGAAATACTCGGGCTCTTTTTTCTTGGCAAGGCTTTTAAACGAACCAACTCGGTTAAGAATACAACCTGCCATATAGCACTTGTCGAGCATTTCGATACAATCATTAATGTCATCAATATAAACGTGGTCATGTCTGATAACCAAAACACACGCGTCAACAACGTTTGATATGATTTCAGGACCTACCGTTAAACCACAGGGCGAGGTGTCGATAATAACGTAATCGAACTCCTCTTTCAAATGAGCAATAACCTCAGCAAAATCGGGGTGACTTAAATCATCTGAGATGCTGGCAGTACAAGGCGAATCAGAATACGCAACCCAAAGCCCCGTAGTATCGTCAAAGGAAAGGCTATTCTTGAAGTTCTCAAGATTGGTTAGGTTGTTATACACATTCTGCTCTTCTTTATGGGGAATATGCTTGAAGAAGTGATAAACCGAGGGGTTTTTCATATCACAGTCAAGCAAGAGCACTTTATGACCGTTTTGCGCCAAGGCTAAAGCGAGGTTTACCGATACGCTGGTTTTACCTTCGTTTTCGGTAGCCGAGGTAATCATAAAGGTTTTTGCGTTTTTAGTACGCTTTATACTTTCAATTTTCAACGCGATTCGACGAATGTTTTCAATATAATCATATCCGACGAAAGAGTTGGTAAGTATAAGTCTGCGTCTTGCGGCCGAAAGCTTTTTATCCTTCAAAGCAGTAACGTCGTTAATGCTGCCCAAAAGCTTTGCATTAACATCGGTTTCAATATCGCTAATGTTCTTAACGGTATCGCGCATATAAGAAATCAAAGCAATAACAGCGGTGATAATAATTACGGCAAGCACGCCCCAGATTATTCCGCCTACTGCGGTAGAAACGCTGTTAGACGGGTATGTGGGGAATACGGGGTTTTCAACAACTGCAATAATAACGTCGGTAAAAACGTTGTTGGTGATTTTTGTGTAGTTGTTTTTTATAATTTCAATGGCTTTAAATGCGTTTTCGGGCGAAGTGTCGGTTACTCTTATCTGTATAAGGTTGGTTACACCGAGCTGAGAGGAAGAAATCGAGAAGGAATAGTCCTCGCCGAATTCTTGTACAACAATATCTCTCATTGCGTCACTTGCAAAAACGTCGTCAACCGTTTCGGCAATAGATACCGTTCTTGCCAAAGAAAGAGCGGTTGCGGTGTTGGTGTAACCGCTTAGGTTGACGGATACAGTCATAGCTGCCGTGTATTTGTTTGTATGGAAGTGTGAATAGTAGACGCGACTTCCGACAAAGCCGATAACAGCAGCGAGAATGATTACCCAGAAATTCTTTTTAAGGTCGCGGATGATCGTAAAGAGGTTAACTTTAGAAATTTCAATTTGTTTCATTGGTTACGCCTCCTCTACAACAACAACAAGTCGAGTCATAGTCAATTCTTCTTTTTGGTCGCCTTGTCCTTCATATAGATAATAAAACACATCGTAGGTGCCGGGCTTGGACATATCAACCGCCGAAGAGTCGATAACGATATCGCTTGTTTCGTATTTTTGATTGGTTTTATTCAAAAAGCCGTATATATACGATGAAAAATCAACCTCGTCATTAACCTTTAAGTAGGTAATATAATTGGTAAGACGAATACGAAGGTTGTAGTTATAGTTGTTAACAACAATGGCGTTTATGGTGATGCTTGAGCTGTCGCCCATATTGTTAGAAACCTTCATTGTCATGGGATAGGTTCCCACGGTGCTTGAAAACTCAGGTGAAATAAGCTTTACATAGTTGGAAATATCACCGTCGATAGCATCGTTTGCCGAAACGTATTTTGAAACGTTATAATCAACACCGCTCGGGAAGGTATAGTCGTTCATAAAAACAAAACGAGGTGAACGGTAGTTGGTATAATGCAGGGCTTTTTGAATGGTTGTTACGTTGTTATCGCTATCACAAACGGTGTATACAATTGAGCATACACTGGGTGCGATGAAAAAGTTTTTACGAGTGAGAACGATTTTATCGGTCAAATCGCCGTCCTTTTCATCATAAGCGGTAACATACGACAAAAGCTCCTCGTCGGTAATGTCGACTTCGGCTTCTATTACGTCGCCTGCCGAAAATACAATTTCGGGTGCGTTGCGGTCAGCCGGCATGGCAATATCCAGCACTATGCTTGTTGCAACGACTAAAACAGTAAGCACCACAACAAGCAACTTGAGAATTTTCATTACTAAAACCTCCGAAAGTTAAAAATTCAAATATTCTTGACCGTTAATTATGGCTAACGGATTGTTATAAAACAGCTCTTCAGCAAAAGCGGGAGAAAAATGTGAAGAAACCAGCATATGAGCTTCTGATAGATCGGGTGTGCGGAACAGCAGGTCGTGACAGTCGCTCGAAACGGCTGAAGCGATCCTGTTGCCTATAAAATCCATCGCGAGATTTTGACAGTACTTTCCGTGTTTGCCCAAAAGGCTTGAGGCGTTTATCTGGAATCTTACGCCCAACTCTAAAAACGGCTCGATACACCAAGGTTCAATCGACATGGCCGAATATCTTTCGGGGTGAGCCAAAATCGGTATGTAGCCATTTGTCGTCAGAGCTTTTACTGCTTGTAGCATGTTGTTTAACGTTTCGTCAAAATCCACTTCAACAAGAACGTATTTTGTGTTGTTTAATGTAATAAGCGAGTTGTTGTCGATTAAACGTTCTATGTTGTGTGAACAAAAGACTTCGGCGCCGAAAAACAAATTGACCTCGGGGTAATGCTTTGCCACAGTGTTTTTAAACGATTCAAAC
>JAZRNK010000135.1:0-1984 GCA_045648145.1 Acutalibacteraceae bacterium
AAGCGCTCAACCTGGTTAAGCAACCAACCCATAACAGCACCGAGTACTAATGACAGAACAATCTCAATTATCGGCTCGACAACCACGCCCATTACATTTACAGCGCCGTGCTCTAAAGCCGAAGCAATACCGAACGACACCGAAAACAATAAAAGTCCAACAGCGTCATCAATGGCAACGACCAGCATCAAAAGTCTTGTCAACGGTCCGTCTGCCTTGTATTGACGCACAACCATAAGAGTTGCCGCAGGTGCGGTAGCAGATGCAATAGCACCCAAAACAATGGCTGCCGGAAGCGAAATAATATTAGGGAACATTAAATGTACGGCTATCAAGACAATATCGACCAAAATAGTGGTTATAACTGCCTGCGCTATACCGATCGTAATAGCTTTTGTACCCATACTTTTTAGCTGGGAAAGTCTAAACTCATTACCCATTGAAAAAGCAATGAAACCGAGTGCAGTCTGGGTTATAATGCTAAAGGCCTCTACCTGCTCCAACGACTGAAAACCGATGCCTTTAATGCCAAGAGCACCTATAACATACGGTCCCAACAACAAGCCTGCCACCAAATACGCAGTAACTGCAGGTAGTTTTATGAGCTTAGTAAGACGAGAAAGCATTAAACCACTGATAACCGCAACCGCTAATCCTATTAAATAAACCGACACAAAAAAGACCTCTTTTGTTATAAAATACCTTACTGCTGTATAATAGCACTATATTATGCCTAATTCAAGGGCAAATGCCACCAAAAAATATCTTAAACAAATAAATATTTTTGTTACAGTTTTAATGCTTACCCGTCACACCAACTTAATAGAAAAGCTATTGCGTAATATCGTTAAATACTGTAAAATATAGTTATAAAAGATTTTGGAGGTTTGTTATGAACTTTACCGAGATAGCCAACAATCGTCAGTCCTGCCGTAATTACGATGCCGATAAGCCGATAGAACAAGAAAAATTACAGGCCATATTAGAAGCAGCGCGTCTTTCCCCTTCTGCCTGCAACGGTCAACCTTATCTAATTACTGTTTGCAAAGGGGAAACCGCTTTAGCCGTTGCCAAAGCAACACAAGGGATGGGAATGAATAAATTTGCAAGCGCAGCACCCATAATGCTTGTCATTTCTGAGCAGCCTTATGTGAAAACCGCCGCTTTAGGTTCAAAGCTTAAGGGCAACGACTACCGCTCTATTGATATTGGTATTGTTTCGGCTTATATTACCGCCGAAGCAACAGCGCAGGGGTTGAGCACCTGTATTCTCGGCTGGCTTGACGACCAAAAAATTCGTGAAATTTGCGGCCTTGACGGTGCCGTTCGCTTGGTTATCACCTTAGGATATGCCAGTGAAAACGACAAGCTAAGAACAAAAAAACGCAAAAATATTGATGAACTTGTAAAGTTTTTGCCATAATAAAACAACATACAAAACCCACCGTAAAAATTCACGGTGGTTTTTTGTTTTAATTGAATAATTTAAATCGGTTTAAATTCAAAAAACTTTTCGAGTAATCACGTACCATAAAACGCGCATTAAAAGCAAATAATAAACTATACGCTTTACACCTGCTTTACAGGACAGGCTTTATTTACTAATCCCTAACATTTCATTTTACAAATATTTAATTGAAATGAATAATCCGTTATGATATAATGATATACATAAGTAAAAACATCGAGGTACTTAAATGGCGCATATTCTTGCATCAATTAAAGAATCGCTAACATCGGTTTTACCGATAGCGCTCATAGTTTTAATCCTATCCATCACCTGCGTTACACTTCAAGCAGGTGTCCTTGTTTTGTTTTTGTTTGGAACAATTCTGCTTATCTTAGGAATGAGCTTTTTTACAGTTGGCTCGGGAATTTCTATGGAGCCTCTCGGCGACGGTATGGGTAGAACTCTTAATAAAAAGAATTTTATAATTATACCTCTTATAATTTGTTTTGTGCTAGGTTTTCTTATTACTGTTTC
>JAZRNK010000136.1:0-18276 GCA_045648145.1 Acutalibacteraceae bacterium
TCCCCAAAATCTACCCTTATTAATTTTACCACTTTTTTTATTTGTATTGGACGACTTCTACACCTGTGAAGAAGTGCTCAAGTATTTTTTCAAAATCCCAACCTAAAGTTGCATAGGCCTTTGCGCCGCGTTGACTCATACCGACACCGTGGCCCCAGCCTCTGCAAACAACCGTAAACTCATCCTTTTCTGCATTATAATCAATGGTATAAGCAGGTGATTTAAGTCCTCTAGGATTAGATGTTCTGCTCCAAAGTCCGAACACGTTGTTGCGTAAGGCTTGTCCTTTTTTCTTTACTCCACCAATATAAACATAATTGCAGTATAAATTGTTTTGGTCGTAAACGGGAACAATCCATTGCGTTTTATCTTCAATACCGCTAACGTCAATGCCAAGACCGTTTTTAATAAATGCTTTAACCTCATCTGCGGTATAGGTAGTTGTGTTCATAAAGTCTGATAACTGCTCGTCGACAGAGCAATCTACACTTTGCAAATAGGGAATATAGCTGTCGCCCTCCCAAATATGCTGTGAACAGGCAGTTTTACCTGCCGAATAGGCATAGTAGTTCGTGGCGGCTATTCTACCGTCATACAAGCAAATATAACCTTTAACCTCGTTTACGGCATTTGTGCAGTTTGCTTTTGCCACCTTAGCAGGTACTTTTTTAACGTTACCGGTTAAAACACCGTTATTGTAAAGCCAACAGTAAGCGGCAACGGCCTGTGCTTTAATTGCCTCTTTCGGCGCACTTGAGCTAACCTCGGCTTCGCACATCATTGCTACAATTTCAGCCGCAGTTCCGCTATAAGTTTTGCCGTCGTTAGAGCTGACTATTGTTGCGGTTGTGTTCCAAGTAAAATATGGATTAGTGCTGGGAGTTGCACTTGAAGTTGTAGAGCTGGTTGTTGACGACGTAGCGGTGTTAGAGCTTGCGGGAGTGCTTGAAACGGTACTGCTTGATGTTACAGAACTGTTGGCACTTGAAATAACAGAAGAAACCTGAGTGCTTGTGTTAGAAGATGAGGTTTCATTAGATGATATGCTTTCAGAAGATGTCGACGTAGAGGTTGAAGGCGTCGATGATGTTGTCGAATGTGTTGTGCTCGAAACAACAGATGATGTAGTTGATGAAACGATAGAAGAAGTGCTTGAGTGGACAGAAGATGTTGCTTCCTCAGATGATGTGGTCGGAAAACCGGGTATAGATGTATCGGGAAGCGGTAAAACTAAATCAGCCTCGCCTGTGTAGGTGTCGTCATACTCCTCTTCCTGACTGCTTTGGTCAGAGCTTAAGTCACTACTGTTATTGGTGCTTGAATTTATACCTGATTCGTTGCTACTATTACTCGAAAAAACGGAAGATATGCTGCTTTGGTTATAAACCTGCTCGTTTGCGGGTTTAATAAAAATAACTGCTGCAAGGCTACCTAAAAGTATAGCAATAATAAGAATAATACATATTATGCGTGACACCTTGTGCTGTGAGATTTGCTTGTTTTTTGTTTTGTTATCAAATATTATCTCGTTAGGGTCAATATCTAAAGGTGCTTTTTTCTCGGTAGGTTGCGTATATTTTGCCGTTATTTCAGCAATTTCGTCCTGTGTTGGTGCTTCTTCGTTTACATCATTAATGACGGACATGAGAGGTATGCTTTCTTCATCAATTGACACATAGGAAGAAATATCGGTGTATTCTGTACTGTCAATTTTTGTTTGCTGATTTTCCTCAATGCTTTTAGTATCAGTATTATCGATTATAGGCTCTTGAGTTTCGTTAATAGTTTCAGCCGATTCAACAGAAGGCTCAACAGTAGCGTTCGTCAACTCAACCGTTTCTTCTGTCTGCTCGTTGACGGCTTTTGCGGGTGCAACAAATCTGCCACTGTTAAACACATAATAATGTTCGTGAATATATTTGACTAATAAGTTTTTTGTAATGTTTAATCTGACCTGCTTGTCTTCAGTCAGGCTAATGATGGTTTGCGGTCCGCTTTCAATCAAGAAACCGCCAAAATTTTTGCTGACAGAGGATAGAGGCACGGCACCTTCGGGCAATTTATAATCCTTAACTGCAGAAATACCCAAAGAAGAATACTCTGGAGTATAAGTACCTTTGCCGATTGAACTTGCAATAAACTGCGGTAGGTATTCGTTACCTTCGTAACCGCCTAAAACGATAATTATTTCACTACGCTGAACAGCTCTTTTAAGGCTATGGAAAAAAGAACTTAAATCATTACAGTTTGACGAAAGTAAACGCATGGGGTAGTTACCGTGCAAGCCAAACTCCAACGAAACGTCGGTATTGTTTTTAAAGTAGATTAATTCAATTTTAACATCTTTAGACATCAGCTACCTCCGTTTGTTAAAGTGATACATTATTTGTCATAAATTGTGATTTTTGGCGGCTCGACTTGGGGAATTGCCATATTTCTCTTTGCGTAATACTTACCGGGGTAAATAACCTTTGAATTTACGGTGGCTTGTGAGGTGTCAACCTCGGCACTTTCACCTTCGCGTAAAAGACGTGCAACAATTACAAGACGTGCATCGTCAAAGTCGTAACAGCAGGTTGAAAGTGTAATAACCTCGTCCTGTGCTTTAACGTCAACGTTGGTATTTATAAGGCTCCTTACTCTACATCTTTCAATCCAAAGTAAAAACTCCTCTTGCGTTGCAAAATCGGGGGTATAAGGGGTAAAATCATAACCGAAAGCGCTGTCTACACCCGAATCACATACCATTATAGCGACGATTTTGTATTTTCTGCTTTCATAAAGCGAGTCAAAATTAACGGTAGGATGCGCTTTGTAAAAGTCTAAATTGCGGTATTCACGTAAAGTACCGAACATAGCGCCGTAACGCATATTGTGACCGTAAATAATTTGGTTTTGTGATATTGTAAGCGGATTTACGTTACATCTGAAATCAAGGAAAAGAGCACCGTAGCTGTTCTTTTCTTTATTCATATCGTGTGTAATATAAAAATCATTATCTGTTGTTTGGTAAACAGGGTTGTCGAGCTCGGTTTTATCTATTGAGAGCCAACCCTTGATGTCGCTGTTCTGTTTTTTAAGCTCATCAAATTTAGAAAACTCACCGTCTTGATTGTATGTATAGTCGTCGCGGTTGGTGTCGTAAACCGACTGTATAAACTCCAGTTTTTTATTTTGCTGGTTAAGATCCCAGAAATACCAAGCAAGATATCCGAGTGAAGATACGAGAACAACAGCAGAAATAATTGATACAATCGTTAAAATAGTCTTCTTTTTGCGAGAGAACGGCTTTTTAGCCTTCTTTTCAGCAACCTCGGTGATTTCTGTTTCGGTAATTGTGTCAGCTGAAGTTTCTTCAGTTTCTTTAACTATTTCAGTGGTTTCTTCCGTCAAGGCTTCTTCAACAATCGACTCTTGAATTATAGTTTCTTCAACAGTGTCTTGCGCAACTTTTTCAACGTCTTCAATTACTGTGTCGTTGACGGTTTCTTCTGCTGGACTTTCTTCTTTATTTTTGCTACGACTGTAATTCAAAAGTTCCTCGTCGGGAACGTACATTGTTTTCTTGTGACGGCCCCATTTTTTCTTGGTGGGCTTTATTTCCTCGAAAACCTCGTCGTCTATATTTAACTTTCGGTCGTTATTATTCATAAAAATTCTCCTTTAACGGTTATGAATTTCACTTAATGCATTTTCTTCGGGGTTTATAACACAGTGTTCGTTTTCTGTTACAAAGCCTGGCATAACGGCAGGGTAGTAAGCAAGATAACGGCGCACAAGGTCAAGTGCATAGGCGGTGGCAGTGTTTCTGACACGCTCTCGGTCGTTTTCGGCGCGACCTACCGTTAACTTTTCAACCCAGGTGTGTTCTTTGTCAGATAGACTGATATAGACAAGACCGGCCGGCTTGTTTTCACTGCATCCGGGACCTGCAACACCTGTAACCGAAAGACCGATGTCAGAAGCGGCATACTTTCTTATTCCTTGCGACATTTCACAAGCGGTCTGTGAGCTTACGGCACCAAAGCTGTTGAGTGTATCAATGCTAACGCCTAAAAGCTTGTGCTTCATTTCATTAGAATAGGTTGAGGCTCCAAAATCAAAAACCGACGAAGCCCCTGCGACCGACGTAATGGCGGCTGAAATTTTACCCGCAGTGCAGGATTCAGCAGTAGCAAGCTTTAAACAGCTTTTAGAAAGCATTTTAACAACACATTGTTCAACGCTTTCATCATCAACCGAACATACGTTTTTGCCTAATATATCACAAATTTTCTTTACGGTGTTATTACAGTTATCTAAAGCCGTTTTTTCGTTGGTGTTTTTAGATGTAACTCTTAATTTTACCAAACCGGGACTACAATAGGGTGAAACAGTTGGGTCTGTTTGCTCAAAAAACTCAGGAATTAATGACGTTAGTAACGATTCGCCGATGCCTGTAACTAAAATCGTTTTGGAAACGATAGTGCAGTTGTTTAATTTTAAAAGCAAAGGCTTTACACCTGTTTCAAACATCAGCTTCATTTCTGACGGAACGCCCGGTACAAGCATTACGGTAGAGCCGTTTTCTGCAGTTAGAGCGCAACCGGGAGCAGTACCGTTATGGTTTTTAAAAATCAAGCATCTTTCTTTAGGGAAAAGCGCTTGTTTTTTGTTAGTTGGGCTCATAGTCCTGCCCGATTTTTTGAAATACTCTTCAATGTCCTTTAAGGCATCGGCATTTTCATAAAGTTCCAAATTAAGTGCTTTAGCTGCGGCTTCTTTGGAAAGGTCGTCGTCAGTTGGACCTAATCCACCTGTAATTATTACAACGTCACTGCGTTTTGTAGCGGTACTAACAAGGTCAACTATCCTCATAAAGTTATCGCCGACAACCGATTGGTGATACATATCAAAACCCAAAAGGGCTAATTGTTCAGAAAGATATTTGGCATTTGTGTTTAAAATGTTGCCAAGCAATAGCTCGGTGCCAACTGCAATAATCTCTGCTTTCATTAATAAACTCCAAAACTAATCAATAAGCTTAAATTCAGCGCCCGCAATAGCACGTTCTACAAGGGCATCTATATCAAGCAATGCTTCTTCCTTGATGCATTTTTCGAGCTCGGGGCGGGTTTTCGGATGCTTGGGTGTAAATACTGTGCAGCAATCCTCATAAGGCTCAATAGAAATATCAAATGTGTCAATTTTTCTTGAAATATCAATTATTTCGTCCTTATCCATACCGATAAGCGGACGTAAAACAGGCATTTCTACTACCGAGTTGGTAACGCAAAGTGCAGGTAAGGTCTGACTTGCAACCTGACCGACGCTTTCACCGGTAATAAGCGCTATAGCGTGTTCTTTTTGAGCGACCTTTTCGGCAATACGCATCATAAACCTGCGCATTATAAGTGTAAAATATTCTTCCTTGCATTTTTTTGCAATTTCTTCCTGAATTTCAGTAAAAGGAATGATATCAAGAGCAATCGGACCGCTATATTTTGCAACCTGTGACAAAAGCTTGATAACCTTGAGCTCTGCACGCTTGCTGGTGTAGGGAGGGCTTGCAAAATGGACGGCTGATAACTGTATGCCGCGTTTGGCAATCATCCAAGCTGCAACTGGACTGTCAATTCCGCCAGAAATAAGTATTTCGGCTCTTCCGCCCGTGCCGACAGGCATACCGCCAGCACCTTTAATTTGTCCACAATGTATATATGCGTATTTTTCTCTAATTTCAACCAGAACAACAGCTTCGGGATTGTGAACGTCAACACTTAAATGTTTATATTCAGAAAGCAGAGCGCCGCCAAACTGTGCGCTGATTTCAAGTGAATTTAATGGGAAATTTTTGTCAGACCTTTTAGATTCAACCTTAAAGGTCTTAATGCCTTTGAGTGCATCCTTCAAATAGGGGACACCTAATTTTATAATTTCATTCATGTCCTTTTCAACGGCAGCAGCTCTTGAAAATCCTGCAATACCGAAAACACGACTTACCGATTTTAAAGCCGATGAAAAGTCAAACAAATCATCCATAGGCTCAACGGTAATGGTTGACTGTGATTTTTTAATTTCGCAGTTGCCGCATTTCTTTAATCGGTAACGCAAATTTTTAACCAAAATATCCTCAAACGATGAACGGTTAAGACCTTTTAACGCCAATTCACCGTTTTTTATTAAAATAATTTCCTTCATAATACACCTTATCTTTTCTTGAGAGTGGTCTTAATTTCATATATAGCATCACATAAAGCATCAATGTCGTCTTTTGTGTTATTTTTACTGAAGCTGATTCGTAACGAACTATCAATAACCGGTTTACTAAGCCCCATTTCGTTCAAAACGTGACTGCCTTTGCCTTTTGAACAGGCACTGCCGCTTGAAACAAAAATATTTTTGTCTTCCAAAAAGTGCAGCATAGTTTCAGAACGGTAACCCAAAACTGAAATGTTAATTATGTATGGCAAAATATCAGTTTTTGGAGAGTTAATAACAACACCGTCAATGTTACTTAATTTATCAATGGCATAGCTATATAACTCGGTTACTTGTTTTAAAGATGCTTGAATTGAAAGCTCATTTAAAGCACCGTTAAGTCCTGCGATTAAAGGAACGCTCTCAGTACCTGAACGTAAATTTCTTTCCTGACCGCCGCCGAAAAGAACCGGCTTAATATTAACCTTTTTTGATTTGTACAAAAAACCTATTCCTTTAGGTCCGTGTATTTTATGCGCACTTGCACTAAAAAGGTCAATGCCTAAAGCTTCAACATCAATATGTAATTTGCCGAACGCTTGAACACAGTCGGTATGTAACAAAGCTTGGCTTTTGACCGATTTCAAGTGTTCTGCGACCTGCTGTAAAGGTAAGATAGCGCCGATTTCATTATTTGCGTACATTAAAGAAATAAGAATGGTATTTGCGTCAATTTCTTTAATAATTTTTTCAGCCGGAATGTGACCGTCACACTCGGGCGAGATTTTAACAATCTCAAAACCATTTTCTTCTAAAAATTTGCAGGTGTTTAAAATCGACGGATGCTCAATAGAAGACGTAATGATTTTATTGCCGCGGCGTTTTAGCTGCATTGCGGCGCCGATCAAACACAGATTGTTTGCTTCGGTGCCACCGCTTGTGAAAAATATTTCATCATCGCGGCAGTTGATAATTTCGGCTATTTTTTCACGTGTGTCGCTTAAAATACCTTCGGCATTTATACCGAGATTATGTAACGAGGAGGGGTTACCCCAATTATTTAACAGCGCTTCATTAATAGCGTCGATTGAAGAAACGCACGGCTTTGTAGTTGCACTGTTATCAAGATATATAAGCTGTTGCAAATATTATCACCAAACTCTGAAAAGGTTAAAGCATTAATAGCCCACTATATCCTTTTATATTATAACTTATCTTTATATATATTACAATGCTTTTTTGACGGAAAATTTTAAATAAATAATTAACAATTTTTGTGGCAAAATAAGTCAAAAGTTTTCGAAAGGAAGAAAATAATGCAGATAACTAAAAGAGGAATTATCAGAACTTTAAGCTATTTGTTAGCTGCAATTGCGGTTGTGGTGACCTATATTGCAATTTTTATTACTAAAATTAATGATTATAAAACGCAGATAGAGTACTCATACAGTATGAATTTGAACGAATTAGACGGTAGTCTTAATAATATAAGTATTGCTTTGCAAAAGGCGGTGTATGCTTCGTCAGCAACACAGCTAAGTACTATTGCTACTGAGTTGTGCACCGAGTCGACCGTTGCCAAAAACTCTTTGTCACAACTGCCGTACTCGGGACAGACTCTAAACAACGTTAATAAATTTCTTTCTCAGGTTGGCGATTATACCTTGTTTCTATCCAAAAAAGTAATACAGGGTAGCGAGGTGACCGACAGCGAAAGAGAACAACTGCATAATATGTCACAGACTGCACAGAAAATCTCGCAGTCGGTAGATGAAGTACGGATCCAGTATGATAAAAACGGTGTGTGGAATCAGAATTTGAATGAGAATATTGAAAATTCAGTGGACGCCGATTTTAATGTGAATATGACCGAGCTTGAAGAAATGCTTGCAGATTATCCTTCTTTAGTGTATGACGGGCCGTTTTCAGACCATATGTTAAACGGCAAATTCAAAATGCTTGAAAATAAGGAGTCAATAACGGTTGAAGCAGCGCGAGAAAAGGCAGCTGAAATTTTTAATGTTGATATAGAAAAACTAATGAATTACACCGAAACCGACGGTAATATTGATTGTTATAATTTTGACTCTGAAGAAATGAGCATTTCTGTTACAAAATTGGGCGGTTTTGTTGTTTATATGCGAAAATACCACGAGATAGGTGAGCATAAGATCTCATATGATGACGCGGTCAAAAAGGCTCTGGAGTATATAAATTCTAACTCTGACGGCAAATTTGTAGCGACCTATTATTTTGCTGATGAGGGTGTTTGTACCGTCAACCTTGCTTATAAAGAGGGTGCAACCGTTTGCTATCCTGATTTGATTAAAATAGGTGTCGCGCTGGACACAGGTGAGGTGGTTATGTTAGAGGCGGCAAGCTATATTGCAAATCATTATACAAGAACGATTTCAACCCCTGAATATACCGCAGCAGATGCCAAACAGGTGTTGTCAAAAGCGCTTACTGTAGAGTCGGTCAAGCGTGCAATCATACCAATAAGCGGTAACGTGGAAAAGCATTGCTACGAGTTTACTTGTCGCGGCATAAATGACGAAGAACTGTTAATTTATGTTAACGTTAAGAACCTTGAGGAAGAGAAAATTTTATTGCTTTTAAAGACTGATGGAGGAACGCTGACAAAATAAAATTTTAATAGGACTTTTTGTTGAAAAAATGCTTGACAGAGCACAATGTTTGTGGTATAGTACTAAAGCCGCATATTGTGGGCTTTAAGTGGTTTTACCCGCCTACCGTAGCGAGATTGAATTAAGGCAGGTGCCAGAATTATGTACGCAATCATTGAAACCGGCGGTAAGCAGTATCGTGTTCAGAACGGAGATATCATCTTCGTTGAGAAGTTGAATGCAGCCGCAGAAGAAACTGTAGTATTCGATAAGGTTATTGCAGTTTGCGACGACAACGGAGAACTCAAGGTAGGTGCTCCTTATGTTGAAGCAAAGGTAGAGGGTGTCGTTCTCAAAAACGGCAAGAGCAAGAAGATTACTGTGTTTACTTACAAACCCAAGAAGTCATGCTCTCGCAAAATGGGACACAGACAGCTGTACACTAAGGTTCAGATCAACGCTATCGGCTGATAGGTGTTAAAATGACCGAAATTAAGTTTTACAAGCAAGGTGCGATAATTACCGGTTTTGTTATTACCGGCCATAGCACATCATCGGCTGACGATTTTGAAGGTAAGCTTGTTTGTTCAGCGGTGTCATCGGCGGCATATATGGCTGCCAACACACTTCTTGAGATCGTAAAAGCCAAGGCTTTTACCGAAGTAAAAGACGGATATATGCGTGTAGAGCTTTCCACAAAGCTTGAGGAGTCGCAGACAATTTTACAAGGTTTTCTGCTTCATTCCAACGAGCTTGCAAAACAATATCGAAATTACTTGAAAGTTTATTCGGAGGTGTAATCATGTTAAAACTCAACATTCAGCTTTTTGCTCATAAAAAGGGTGTAGGTTCTACTAAGAACGGTCGTGACAGTGAGTCTAAGCGTCTTGGCGTTAAGCGTGCAGACGGTCAGTTTGTACTCGCAGGTAACATCATCGTTCGTCAGAGAGGAACTCATATCCATGCCGGAGAGAATGTAGGCAAGGGTTCTGACGACACACTTTTCGCTCTTATTGACGGAAAGGTTAAGTTTGAGCGTATGGGACGTGACCGCAAGAAGGTCAGCATCTACGCAGTCGAGCAGTAAGTTATGCATTTTAACCCGGGTTGATTCCCGGGTTTTTTTCTTAAAACCGAAAGGATAGTTATATGTTTGTTGATGTAGCTAAAATTCATATTAAAGCCGGTGACGGCGGCAACGGTAAGGTGTCGTTTCACCGTGAAAAATATGTTAATGCCGGTGGCCCTGACGGTGGCGACGGTGGCAGAGGCGGCAGTGTAATTTTTAAGGTCGACAGCAATTTGTCAACCCTTGCCGATTTTCGCTATAAAAGAAAATACTGTGCCGAAAACGGTCAACCCGGTGGCACTTCAAGATGCAATGGCAAATCGGCACCTGATTTGGTGTTGAGCGTACCCAAAGGCACCCTTGTAAAATGCGCCGAAACGGGTAGAATTATTGCTGATATTTCGGATGACGAGCCGGTAGTTATTGCCAAAGGCGGTAAAGGCGGCTGGGGTAATAGCCATTTTGCCACTGCAACACGTCAGATTCCGCGTTTTGCCAAGTCTGGAACACCCGGTGAAGAGCTTGATGTTGTGTTAGAGTTAAAGCTTCTTGCCGACGTTGGTCTCTTGGGCTTTCCAAACGTTGGAAAATCTACCTTCATATCAGTTGTAAGTGAAGCCAAGCCAAAGATTGCCAACTATCATTTTACCACCCTTGTACCCACTCTGGGCGTTGTGAGAATTGAAGAGGGTAAATCCTTTGTAATGGCTGATATTCCCGGTATTATTGAGGGTGCAAGTGAAGGCTTAGGTTTGGGACATGAATTTTTGCGCCACATTGAGCGTTGCAGAATGCTTATTCACGTTATCGACGTTTCGGGTAGCGAGGGCAGAGACCCGATTGACGATTTTAATAAAATTAATCACGAGCTTTCTTCTTTCAGTACAGAACTTGCAAGTAGAAAGCAGATAGTTGTTGCCAATAAGTGCGACCTTGCCGATGAGGAAACCTTACTGAAGGTAAGAAAATATTTTGAAGACAACGGATATGAATATTTTGAGTGTATGGCGGCTATTGCCGAGGGTACTGCAAGTGTTATAAACTATGTAGCGGCAGAACTCGATAAGCTTCCGCCCGTTATTAAATACGAGGCCGAACCTGCACCTGAGGAAGACTTTACCGTCGTCAACAAGCGTGACTTTACATTAACTGTCCACGACGGTGTCTTTATAATCGAGGCAAAATGGTTACTTAAAATACTTGAATCGGTTGACCCTGATGATTACGAGTCGCTTCAGTATTTCCAGCGTGTGCTTCATTCAAGTGGTATTATTGACGCTTTGGAAAAAGCGGGCATTAAAGAGGGCGATGTCGTCAGTGTTTACGATATTGAATTCAATTACGTACCTTAAGGTGATTTTATAATGGATAAACCTTGTATGTTAAGTGCTTCGACCTTGGCTTTTGTAGGTGATGCCGTTTACGGTGTGCTTGTAAGGTCAAAGCTTGCCGAAACAGAGCGACCCATCGGCGAGCTGCATAAGCTGTCGGTTGGCTATGTTAATGCTAATGCTCAATGCGAGGCTTTTGAGCTTATTAAGGATATTTTGACCGAAAAAGAAATGTCGGTATTTAAAAGAGGAAGAAATAACCATGTAGGTCAAATTCCTAAAAGCACCAACGTTGCGTCATATCATACCGCAACAGGTTTGGAGGCGCTTTTTGGCTATTTGTATATAACGGGCGATAATTCACGCCTTAACGAGCTCTTTGATGTAATATGGAACGGTGTTTTGGGTTAAACTCTTAATGGGTGATAACTTTGAAACACGAAAGAATTGTTAATACTTTAAACGATTTTTTGATTATATTTTTAGGATGCTTTTTATATGCGTTCGGCGTTTCGGTGTTTGTAGAGGCAAATTCTATAGTTCCCGGCGGTGCTACAGGTTTATCAATGCTTATACATCATTTTTACGCTGTTTTTCCTGTTGGTTTTTTGATTATTCTTATTAATATCCCGCTTATTGTGTTAGGGTTCAATAAATTCAATTTGGGGTTTGTTTTAAAAACAGCCGTAGCAACCTTCTTTTCGTCGTTACTGATAGACGTTTTTGATGCGTTTTTTAAGTCATATACGGGTGATGTTATTCTTGCGGCATTGGCGGCAGGTGTTTTACACGGTGTCGGATTGGGACTTATTATTTTGCGCGGCGCTACCACCGGCGGTACTGATATTGTCGCGAAATTAATAAACTCTAAACTGCGTTTTGTGTCGGTCGGCAGGCTGATGTTGGCAGTAGATGCGGCAATAGTTTTATTATCTGCCGTTGTTTATAAGAATTTTGAAACGGTTTTGTATTCAGTGCTTTATCTTTTTACACAGTCGGTTGTGTTGGATAAAATAATATATGGCGCCGACCACGGTAAAATGGTATATATCGTGTCAAAAAACACCAAGGAAATGATGTACGAAATACTAAATTCAGTTGGCTGCGGTGTTACAAAAATTAAAGCCTTGGGCGGATACACTGAGGCCGAAAAGGATATGCTGCTATGCGTTGCCCGACCTCATGAGGTCAGCAAGATATTACAGGTTATAAAGGCAAATGACCCCGAGTCGTTTGTTATAGTATCAGAAGCAAGTGAAATCTTAGGACAAGGCTTTAAAAGACTTTGATTACAGTAAAAAACGCCACGACTTTAATGTCATGGCGTTTAAAACGTTAATTTAGCGCTTGTTCTGGTTGCTCTGGTTGTTGTTTTTCTGCTGCTGGTTGTTATTGTTGTTCTGGTTCTGATTGTTGTTATTGTTATTATTGTTGTTGTTCTGATTGTTCTGATTGTTCATGAAATCACCCCTTTTCATAAATATTATTGGCTTATTTATTTTAAATTATACGAGGTGAAAAATATGTCACTTCCAATTGAATTTGAAAATAGAATGAAGGATGTTTTGGACGAAAAATTCGCTTTGTTTGTTGAGCAGTTCGATAAACCGAGCTTTAAGGCATTGCGCGTAAACACCCTTAAAACAGATATTAATTATTTAAAGAAAAAATTTCCATTTATAAGCGAACCGACTTTATTTTGTGAAAATTCATTTTATATTCCTTCCGATGTAACAAAATTAGGCAACCATCCCTTGCATCACGCAGGTGCGTTTTATATGCAGGAGCCCTCGGCTTCTTCGGTTGTTGAGGCAATAGGTATCGACGAGGGCGATTTTGTGCTTGATTTATGCGCATCACCCGGTGGAAAATCAACTCAAGCCGCCGCAAAGCTTAACAATACAGGCTTATTGGTATCTAATGAGTATGTATTTTCACGTACCCGTCAGCTTGTGTCAAACATTGAGAGAATGGGTATTGCGAATGCAATAGTTACAAGCGCAAGACCTGATGTGTTGTGTTCACAATTGACTGAATTTTTTGATAAAGTTATTGTTGACGCGCCCTGTTCGGGTGAGGGTATGTTCAGAAAAGAGTCGGCTGCTATTGAAAACTGGAGTGTTGAAAACGTAATTTCCTGCTCACAAAGGCAGTTGAAAATACTTGAATGTGCAACCGAAAGTGTAAAACCGGGTGGTAAGCTGGCTTATAGCACCTGCACGTATTCTTATGAAGAAAATGAGGGTGTAATAAACGAATTTTTAAAAAATCATCCCGATTTTTCACTTTGTGAGCCGTTAAAGCGGTTTGGTGAAGATGGTTTGAGTAAGTTTGCACCCGATACTAAAAACATAAATTTTGCTCGTCGCATTTTTAATTTTAACGGCGGCGAAGGTCATTTTGTTGCTGTAATGATAAAAAAAGGCGATAGTGACAGAAGCATTGTGGAGCAAAAAAACGCAAAAATCAACAAAAATGAGCAAAATTTAAAGATTTTTGAACAATTTTTTACCGAGAATTTTGAGGGAGAGCTTCCTAAATCGGTCCAAATATGTGACGATAAGGTCTATATAGTACCGACTGAATTAAATGTTAAAAACGTTCAGATAGTACGCAATGGTGTTTTTGCAGGCGTCTGTAAAAACGGCCGTTTTGTACCTGAGCACGCTTTATATAACAATGTTGCATATTTATCAAAGCAAACCTTAAATTTAAGCCTTGAAGATGAAAAAGTACTTAAATTTTTGCACGGCGAAGTAATTGGCTGTGAAAGTGATTTGAACGGTTTTGTGCAAGTGCTTATCGACGATATACCGTTAGGTTTTGGAAAGGCTTCAAACGGTACTTTAAAAAATCATTATCCAAAAGGGTTAAGAATACTATAAAAACACCCCGACGTTAATTTAACGTCGGGGTTGTTGTTTACTTTAGGTTTTCACTCATAATACCGTGAATCTTTTCGCTGATATCGTGGGTTGAAAGCTCACTGAAATCTTGAGGATATATAACATCAATAATATTAATTTTAACCTTAGTTTGTTTAAACGGTGTATTTTTTTTGAATTTGTCTGTGCCGATTACTGTGGAAACGACAACGGGACAGGGGGCTTTTTTGGCAATATAGAAAACGCCATCTTTAAATTCTTGCAGTTCACCCGTTTTGCTTCTTGTGCCTTCGGGATAAATGCCAACTGATACGGCATTGTTTTTAATATAATCGGTTGCCAGATGGATGGTTTTCATTGCTTTACGGGCATTTTCGCGGTCAATGGTCATAAAACAACAAGCAGCAAGAAACGGCGCAACCATAGGTATTTTAAAAATTTCGGGCTTGGCAACAAAGGAGATATTATATTCTTTAAGCTTTGCCATACAAACAAGCGGGTCAATACCAGAGGCGTGATTTGAAACCAATAAAAATCTTGTGTTTTTAGGCAATTTTTCTTGACCTATAACTTCGATTTTAACATTTAGTAATGATAACAACCATTCAACAGTATAATCTACCCAAAACCGCAAAAACTTATTTGGCTTTAAACGCACCTTGTTTTTGTTTAAAAAGAGCGAAATGATAAAGGTTACAAGTATATGCAAGAGAAATAAGGCAAGGTAAATAGGAATATAAAGAACAATAGGCGTTAAAACGGTAAGGTAGGTAAAATTACCGCTAAAGCAAAGGATGGTTAATAAAACGTCAATTATAAACGCGAGTGTCAAATAAATTTTAGCAAACAACCGAGTCACTGTTCCTTTCCAAACCAAGCTTTTTTGCCAATTTTGCAGGTACGGCAAAATTAACGGCGTGTTTGAGCATTTCAACCTTAAATTGCTTTCCAATATTAAGCTCACCATCGAGCGAAACACAGAAATCTTCATTTTCGCCTATAATTTCAACCTCTTTACCCTTACAATATGTTATATATTTTTTTAATCTTGGGTCGTCGAGGTGCTGTCCTTTAGTATAACAATTAATTAGCTGAAGGAATTTAATGCGAGATAGTGTTGAGACGTAGCAAACCTCCATAAAACCATCACTGTTATCAGATTTAGGAGCGCATTGGTATTTACCGCCAACATATTTACCGTTTGCAACAGTACACAAAAGCATTATATTACTACCAATTTGCTTGCCGTCTACCAAAACCTCACATTTCGTTTTCATTCCGTTAATGAATGCAGTCACAACACCGGTAGTATAGGCGTTTTTGCCGCCGAATATTTTGTGCCTTCTTACCTTCATCATAGTACGAAGCACAGCGGTATCAAAACCGAAATGAACAACGTTGACGGAATATTTTTCGCCAACCTTCATAATATCAATTTGACACTCAACGCCGTTAACAAGGCTTTCAAGGTCGGAAAAATCTTCAATACTGCCGTAGTATTTAATAAAATCATTACCGCTTCCGTGCGGATAAACGGTGGCAGATGCATGCTTTACACCTACAATGGCGCTTACAACCTCGTTGAGCGTTCCGTCGCCGCCGCAAGCATAAAATCTATACGTGTTTTCAGTGTCCTTGCAAACAGATTTTATGTATCTTGTAGCATCACCCGGTTCACTTGTACGGTAAATTTCATAATCTATATTTAAATTGCTATTTTCAATATCTTGTTTGATTTTCTCTGTGGCATCGTGAGAGCCTGCAGCAGGGTTAATAATAAAAATATGCTTCATATTTTAACACCTCTTTCTATTCTAATCATTTTATTTCAAATATCGAGGTTTGTCAACATTTTTCGCCACTTGACCAAATTTGAATAAGGGTTTATAATTTATAAAAATGAGTTTTAAGGATAGTTATGTTTTATTACAGACTGAATGATCATTTAAAAGAAAAGTTTGGCTGCAAAGTGTATAAGCTTTCTTTGGATGCAGGTATGTCTTGCCCTAACCGTGATGGTACTGTAGGGGACAGAGGTTGTATATTTTGCAGTACATCCGGTTCGGGTGACTTTGCAGAAAAATATGACGGTAACATAAATTTTCAGATTGAAAATGCAAAAAAGCAAGTTGTCGCAAAGATAGACGAAAACACTAAATATATTGCGTATTTTCAAAGCTTTACAAACACTTATGGTCCTATTGAAAAATTAGAAAAGGTTTTTTGTGCCGCAATCAACCATCCCAATGTTGTTGCTTTATCAATCGCCACAAGGCCCGACTGTTTACCTGATAGTGTTTTAGATTTGTTGGATAGACTTAATCGCATAAAGCCTATCTGGGTTGAATTAGGACTACAGACTATTCATCAAAAAACCGCTCAATACATACGCAGAGGGTATGACCTTCCTGTTTTTGATTATGCTGTAAAGCAATTAAAGAAAAGGGGAATAACCATAGTTGCTCATATGATTATCGGTTTGCCATATGAGACTGACGAAATGATTTATGAAACCGCTGAGTATATTGGTAAAAGCGGAGTTGACGGCATAAAATTTCATATGCTTCACGTACTTAAAGGCACCGACCTTGAAAATGAGTATAGTAAAGGCTTGTTTTCATTATTTGACCTAAATAATTATACTCGTGTTTTAGCCGAATGTATACGTCTTATACCACAAACCGTTGTTGTTCATAGAATTACAGGTGATGGCAGTAAGCGTGAGCTTGTTGCACCTTTGTGGACTGCAGATAAAAAGCGAGTATTAAATTATATAAACAGATATTTTACCGAGGTTGATTTAGTTCAGGGAGAACATCTGTAAAAAATATAATTTTTTTATAAAAGGGTATTGACATTTTTTTTAGATTATGTATAATAGATTTAGAATAATTCTAAAAAGAGTTGGTGCTATGACAAAACAAAGGCAGCTGATATTTGATATTATCGACACCTCTTGTGAACATCCAACGGCTGAGCAGGTTTTCTTTTTGGCTAAACAGAAAATGCCGACTATAGTTATGGCGACTGTGTATAATAATTTAAATGCTCTGACCGAGGAAGGTTTAATAAGAAGGATATCTATTCACGGCGACCCTGACCGGTACGACGGTATAAAACAAAATCACGAGCATATAAAATGTGATAAATGTGGCGCTGTTGCCGATGCATTTATCGGTGATATGCTGAGTGATTTGAACACCCGTACGGGAATTGAATTAACCTCGTACGAGCTTAATATGCATTATGTGTGCGACCATTGCCGCACTAATGATAAAAATTAAAATTTTGGAGGATTTTTACTATGGAATTAAAGGGAACTAAGACTGAACAAAATTTGATGACCGCTTTTGCAGGTGAGAGCCAGGCACGTAACAAGTACACATACTTTGCAAGCGTTGCTAAAAAGGAAGGCTATGAGCAGATCGCAGCTATTTTCCTTAACACTGCAGAAAACGAGAAGGAACATGCTAAAATGTGGTTCAAGGCATTAGGCGAGCTTGGCGATACTGCTGCTAACCTTGCTGCCGCTGCTGCAGGTGAAAACTATGAGTGGACCGAAATGTACGACACATTTGCAAAAGAGGCTCAAGAAGAGGGCTTTACTGAGCTTGCATATAAATTCCGCGCCGTTGCAAAAATTGAAAAGGCACACGAGGAAAGATACCGTGCTTTACTCAATAACGTTGAGATGCAGAAGGTGTTTGAGAAGAGCGAGGAAACCATGTGGGAGTGCCGTAACTGCGGCCATCTCGTAATGGGCAAGAAATCACCCCAGATTTGCCCTGTTTGCGCCCATCCTCAGAGCTTCTTTGAAGTTAGAAAAGAGAATTATTAATCAAATAATTTTCACGCCCGTCTTTCGACGGGCGTTATTTTTTGCTTATTTAAAAGATTTAATCTTGTTTTAATTTTGATGTATTACGTTACGCGACATTTAAGTACAATATATTTGACAAAAATTATTCATTATGATATTATAAATTGGTATAAATATGTCTAAATATATTATTTAAATATATTATTAAAGTGTTTTAAACACCGATAATTTTTAAGATGTAATTAACTAAAACATAATGCAATTATGAGGTGTACAAATGATATTTCATTGGTATCTGTTCATCCTGCTAATTGTTATGCATTGGTTTGCTTCTGAAGCGAACCAAACATATACTGTCAGGATT
>JAZRNK010000137.1:0-4651 GCA_045648145.1 Acutalibacteraceae bacterium
TTGCGGCGGAAGAAATTACTCAACGGTATCGGGTATAAAAGCCTTTGTTGAAATGCTTGGTGCTAACGGCGATATGATAATCGATAACGTTATCGGTGAGTATAACGACAGCCAAGCTGAATACAAGCTTAGATGGACAGAGGAATTTGATACTTTAGATGTTAACACAAGCAACATTTGGCGTGTTCGTGATTATCTTGATACTGAAAATGCTGCTCATGGTCCGCGTGTGTCTTATAGATCAAATGATCCTAAATATACAGGCGTATCTGATGGAAAGCTTTATATGACACCAGGCTATGATGACCAATATTGGTATGGCTCAAGGTTAGACACTCTTCTTAATTTCTCCTTTACTAAAGGATATGTGGAGTTTAGTTCAAGTCTTGCTGATGGATATGGTCGTTGGCATTGCTTCTGGTTGTATGCATACGGTGATAATCATTTAGAGATCGATATGATGGAACGTTGGGAAACTGCAAAGTATTATGGTAATTACTTGCATGAAACCTATAACGGTGTTACCACTAATCCTTATCATTCGTATGTAACTGCTGAAAACAATTATGATAGCAAAACGTATTCCGGTGCAATGGATGCAATGTTTAACGATCAAAATTGGGATACATGGTATACTTTAGAGCATCCCAATATGCATGATGACTATCATACATTCTCGTGTGAGTGGACAGACACGCATATTATTTGGCACAAAGACGGTATAGTGACCGGTTCATATCAATATGCAGGAACAGGACGTGAAAGCATATATAATGTTCCTCATCATATAATTGTTTCAATGATGGTTGGTAGCACCGGTGGTACTAAACCTATTACCGAGGAAAACCGTAGTGATAATAAAGGTAAGGATTATGACGAGTATGATTTTTGGACAAATGGCAGAGGTACTTGTCATGTTGAGTACGCCCAGGTTTTCCAGAAGGACGGTCAATATATCAATTTTATTAGAAATTATGCTAAATAATTAATAATAATTTTAAAGGCAACGATTTAGTTCGTTGCCTTTTTTTAGAAATATACATTAAAATATAAAAATTTATAGCTTTAAAATCAGTATTTTATTTATTCTCCAAGGTAATAATTGTATTAACAATTATAGGAGAGATTTAAGTGCAATACAATAAGGTTGAAATTTGCGGTGTTAATACAAGTAAATTGCCGATTTTAAAGGAGAGTGAAAAGGAAGAATTATTACGATTGACTGCTAACGGTGACAAAAATGCCAGAGATCAGCTTATAAACGGTAATTTAAGGCTCGTTTTAAGCGTTATACAAAGGTTTACCAATCGCGGTGAGAATATGGATGACCTTTTTCAAATTGGTTGTATTGGGCTGATAAAAGCTATAGATAACTTTGACCCGATACATGAGGTTAAGTTTTCAACCTACGCCGTTCCGATGATCATAGGCGAAATTAGGCGGTATTTAAGGGATAATAATTCTGTCAGAGTCAGTCGCTCTATAAAGGATATTGCATATAAATCTATGCAGGTCAAAGAAAAGTATATTCACGACCATCAAAAAGAGCCGACAGTAGAGGAAATAGCAAAAGCCTTGGAAATCCCTGTCGGCGATGTCGTATTAGCGCTCGAAAGCGTTGTAGAGCCAGTGTCACTTTTTGAAGCAGTGTATTCTGACAGCGGTGATTCTGTATACGTCCTTGACCAGTTGGGTGATAATAATGATGATTCGAATTGGCTTGAGGAAATAGCTTTCAGAGATACAATTTCGTCTTTAAGTGACCGTGAAAGGAAAATTTTAACCTTAAGGTTTATGCATGGCAAGACACAAATTGAGGTTTCTAAAGAAATCGGTATATCACAAGCACAGGTTTCACGTATTGAAAAAGGTGTTCTCGATAAAATTAAAAAATACTAATATAATACAAGTTTTGTTTCATAAAATCTATTAAAAGGGTGATTTTATGTATTGTAGACTTGCAGATATGCGTGAAAAACAAGTGGTATGTATAAAAGACGGGACAATTTTGGGCTATGTAAGTGATATTGAACTTGATACTGCAAACGGAAGGTTGACTTATATAGTTGTATACGGTAGAAACCGTTTGTTTGGTCTTTTGGGCAGGGATAATGACTATCGTATTCCTTGGGAGAATATTCAGGTAATAGGCGAGGATTCGGTGCTCGTTAATTTTGATTCGGTGTCTTTACCTGTAAAATCAAAATCAAATTTATTATCTTCATTTTTTTCGCATAAATAGAAAATTAAAACAAAAATTACGATGTTTAAAGGATTGGAATTTTGTTGTTCAATATTTTTCTTTTTATGAATTTTTTGTTTTTTATATAAATCCTGTTTCGAGGAAAGTTAATAAAAACGAAAACAGGAGAGGAAAAATGAAAAAATTTATAAAATTTTTATTTATAATATCGGTTGTGTTTTCAGTGTCGGTATTCGGCACGGTTATCTATTTTGATAACGTATTAGGTGATGATTATTGCGTTGCAAAAAGCGATAAATTTTCATTATCTGAATATACAATAGTTGACTGTGAAATTGATGAGGCTGATTTTGTTGCAGTACAAAAAAGTGGCAGCAACATAAAATCATACAAGGTTAATTTATCAATTTTAGGGTTTATACCTATTAAAAATGTTAACGTTACAATTTCAAATAATGACGAGGTCGTGGTTTTGGGTACGCCTTTCGGTATTAAAATTTTATCGTCGGGTGTAATGGTAATCGGTTTTAATGACGTTGAAACATATGACGGCGCTTATAGCCCTGCTAAAAATGCAGGCATAAAAGTTGGCGATATTATTTTAAGCATCGATGGCAAGTCGGTTTCTTCAAATAATGACGTCGTTAAAGCCGTTACAGAGGGTTGCGGACAAGCTATGGAGTTTTCAGTTAAACGTGGTGATAAGGTTTTCAACGTTACTGTAAAGTCGGCGAAATCAAGGCTTGATAATAAATATAAGATTGGACTTTGGGTAAGGGATAGCTCTGCGGGAATCGGTACTTTGACTTTTTATAATCCTGAAACCAATATAGTTGCAGGCTTGGGCCATGGGATTTGTGACAGTGATACTGAGGAACTTATACCGTTAAAAACCGGTGAGTTTGTAGAGGCACAGATTGTGGGAATAAAAAAATCGTCAAAAAGTACAACGGGTGAACTACAGGGTGTGTTTTTGGGCGGTAAGATAGCAGAAATTGTTGAGAATAGCATAACAGGAGTTTATGGTGAATGTTGCGGATATTTTTCAAGTGATTATGTTATGCCGGTTGCTTTAAAGCAAGAGGTAAAAACAGGGGAGGCTGAAATACTTGTAGCCTTGGATGGCGGTGAGCCCAAAAAATATAAATGTGAGATAGAAAAGGTTTACCACAAAGATTCAAGCCTTATAAAAAACATGATTATAAGGGTTACTGACAGTGGTCTGATTGAAAAAACAGGTGGAATTGTGCAGGGTATGAGCGGCAGCCCAATTATTCAAAATGGTAAACTTATTGGAGCAGTTACTCACGTTTTAGTTGACGATCCAACAAAAGGCTACGGTATCTTTGCGGAGAATATGATAGAAACAGCGCAGAACGTGGTAGAGAGCAACAAATTGAAAGACGTATCGTAATCTTTCCTTCCTCTGACGAGGAATATTGTGCGGCATAGCCATGACGTAGGGATAGTTATTATCTTTTTCTCAGTCTTTTGTCCCGCAAAATCCAGTTCCCTCAGCAGAGGAAACTTTTCATACTCCTGGTTATATGTCTATATTTATAATTGAAAATGACGTTGATACGGTATTCAAATTATAACTTTTTTTAGAAAAGTTTCGAAAAAATTATTGTAATTCCAGTGAATATATGTTATATTTGCATCAGTGCAAATTGTTGTTTGCTTTAACTCTATAACCAAGAGGTGATGATATGGCTCGCGCAGGAACGACCACGAAATATGAGATAGTACAAACGGCGTCTGAGTTCTTTTTTACAGAAGGCTTTTCCAACACTTCTCCACGAATGATTGCGGAAAAACTGGGACTTAGTACCGGTAATATTACATATTATTTTAAGAGCAAAGAGCATTTACTACTGACTATCGTTGAAGAATTATGCAACTTCCAGTGGAATATGTTAAAGGCGGAAATTGATAAAGGTATTGGTTCAGCGACCTCTATCTGTCTTGAAACGATGACTGTTGCCGTGGCCTGTGAGGAAAGCGAGATTGCAAGAGATTTCTTTATCGCTACCTTTCAAAGTGAACTTTGTCGCAATCATCTGCGCCAAAATCACGTTGAGCGGGCAAAGAAGATCTTTGCGGCGGAATGTGATGGCTGGACTGATGAACAGTTCCACCAGGCAGAGCTTCTAGTGCAGGGACTTCAGTATTCTGCCATTGTTCCAACCGATGCAAAGGTTCCTCTGAAAATGAGGCTTTCGGGAGCGCTGAACCAGATTCTGAGCATCTACAACGTAGATGAAAAAACACGACAAGAGGAAATTCAGAAGGTTTTGGATAAGGACTGCCGTGAAATCAGCAAACGAGTTCTGGAAGCATTTACAGGCTTTGTTAAGGAAAAGAATGCCAAGACGTTGAGCGAAGCGCAGGATGCTCTTTTAAAGAAAGAAGCCTGATAAATTTAACTTAAAACTACGGCGATAAGCC
>JAZRNK010000138.1:0-5648 GCA_045648145.1 Acutalibacteraceae bacterium
TCGGCATTTTCATCGTCGGTATGAATTTCATGAGCGACGCTTTGGAAAAAAGTGCGGGTATGGGCATGAAGCGATTGCTCGAAAGAATCAGTAATAACCGTTTTTCCGGTGTTGGTATCGGCGCAGGTGTGACGGCAATTATTCAAAGCTCGTCTGCCACCTCTGTTATGGTTATCGGTTTGGTAAACGCAGGTGTTATGACGCTGATGCAGGCTACTCCTATTATTATGGGCGCTAACATCGGCACGACCATCACCGGTGTTTTGGTGGCTCTCAAAAACGACTATTTTAATATGGCAATGTATCTTCTCGCTTTTGCGGGTGTTATGATGGGCTTTGTTCAGAAGGAAAAGGTTAAAATTGCCGGAAGTCTTTGCTGTGGCTTGGGACTTATTTTCGTTGGACTTGAGGTTATGAGTAGCGAACAGGCCTTTGGAAATCCTCTTGTTGAAGGTATGTTCACGCATATCTTCCAAAAAATTGATTTCCCGTTGCTTCTAATCTTTGTCGGTGTTGTCTTTACGGCTCTTATCCAAAGCTCCTCGGCTGCTACCGGTGTTGTTATTACAATGGTTGGTACCGGTGTGCTCCCGCTTGATATGGCGTTGTTCATCATTCTTGGCGCAAATATCGGTACCTGTGTAACGGCCCTGCTTGCCTCTGTTGGTGCAAACGCTAACTCTAAGCGTGTGGCTCTTATCCATTTTACCTTTAACGTGATTGGAACGGCGTTGTTTACTGCAATAATTTGGCTGTTCAAAGATCCGATTGTAAATCTCTTGGTTTCACTGTTTCCTGGGGATGATCAGATGTCCCTTCAAATGCGAGTTTCTGCTTTCCACGTTGTCTTTAACTCCACCACCACATGCTTACTGCTTCCGTTTGTAAAACAGCTTGTGAAGTACTCTTGTGCGGTTATCAAGGACAAGAAAGAAGAGAAGGAAGCCTTGGCCCTTAAATATGTTGATGACAGATTGTTGACAACGCCTTCCGTTGCTCTTATGCAGGTAAAGAAAGAGATGGACTATATGTTCAACTTGGTGGAGGAAAACACCCGCCTTTCATTTGTCACTGTTGATGACGGATCGACACAACATAGCGAAAAGATTCAAAATAACGAAGAAATCATTAACTTTATCAACAACGCTTTGACTCAATTTTTGATAAAACTGTCAGCTACAGTGGAGGAAAGTGATGAAAAGATAATCGGTGCGTATTTCCACGTTTTGAATGACTTGGAGCGTATCGGTGACCACGCCGAAAACTTCCACGAGATCGGTGTTGAGATGTTGGACAAAAAGATTGCATTTTCCGACGAGGCGCGCGGTGGCATAACGACAATGCGTGAGCATATTATGCAGATGTTCGCCATCTCCAAGGATGCATTCGAAAGCTTGAACAGGGAAGAGCTGTCCAACTTGACCGCCTTGGAAGAAAGTGTAGACGGTATGAAGAGGGAGCTTATTGCAAGTCATTTTGCACGACTTGCCGAAGGTAACTGTAGTGCCGATGTCAGCCCATATTATTCATCTCTCATATTGGGATTGGAACGTACAGCAGACCATCTCGTAAATATTGGCTTCAGTATTGTTAATCCTACCGGCTCTCAAAAAGTTGACGTATAATAGATAAATTTTAAAATTTGGATTTTCTATTGTTTTTCATTCAATGAGATATAAAAAGGAAAGCTTTGAGTCAGCGAGGGTATATTATGTTAGCAATTTTTTACATGATTTCTTTGCTTGGTATTAAACCGGAGGCGATATTATAATGGCTAAAAAAGTATTAAAGATATTAAGTATTATTCTTGCGGTTATTGTTGTTTTCTTTGTAATTATTAACGTTATACCGCCCAAAAAGAATATAGAAACAAATCCCTTTTTAGTAAAAGAGGGGCAGCTTCCGATGATTGCGGCTCACCGTGGCGGAAGCATGAACAACCCCGAAAATACAATGCTTGCATTTAAAGAGGCCGTAAGTACAATAGGGGTCGATATTATCGAGAGCGATTTGTATCTTACCAAAGACGGATATTTGGTTTATAATCATGACGCTTATATTGATGAAACCTGCAATGTCAATGGTGATATTTCCTTAAGTGAGGTTGAAGCCTTATGCGAGGACGAAGGCCGTCGTCATTATATTGAGGATATGACCTTAGCAGAGCTCAAACAGTATAATTTCGGCTATTATTTTGAGGACGAAAGCGGTCAGCGTACATATAAGGACGTTGCAGATATTGAAGCCGCAGGATTGCAGATTGCCACCGTCGACCAGCTTTTTGAAATGTTTTACGAAACCCATTCCGACCTTAAATTTATCGTTGAGATAAAGGACGGCGGTGAAAGGGGTATTGAGGCTTGTCGTATCTTGGCAGAAACCTTAAACAAGTATCCTAATTATAAAAACCAAATCGTTATAGGCACCTTTAACGACGAGATAGAGGCTGAGCTTAATGCTAATTATCCCGATTTGATGCGCGGTGCGTCGACCGGTGCGGCGGCAAAATTTGTGCTTACGCAGTATCTTGGAGTAAATATTTTTGATAACAGCGATTTTGCTTGCTTGCAAATTCCTTTGTCCTACGATATTGGAATTGAGGTGCCACTTGATAAGAAAACCTTGGTTAAGCGTGCTCATCGCAGAAATATAGCGGTGCAGTATTGGACCATAAATGACGCAGACGAAATGCGTATGCTGATAGAAATGGGAGTAGACTGCATTATGACCGATAATCCAAAGCTTTTGCACAAGGTTTTGGAGGAATATAAATAATAGTAACGATTAATACAAAACCCCGTTCTTAAAAACGGGGTTTTGTTAATGCTACAGCCTTTATATGCGATAAATATAACGATAAAAATGATTAAATTAAGCCATATTAAGTTGACAAATGCATTATAAAAATTTATAATTTCAATATAACTTTAGTGTATTAGGCTCAAGTCCTGTTACGCTGATGATTAAAGGAGTGTAAAGAATGTCAAAGAGAATTTTGTTTCAGGGTGATTCAATAACCGATTGCGGCAGAGTGAGAACTGAAGAGTATAGCCTTGGCAACGGTTATCCTTTGCTTGTAAAGGCACAGCTTGGAGCCGATTGCCCTAATGAATATGAATTTATAAACAGAGGTATTAGTGGCCACCGTATTGTAGACCTTTATGCTCGTATTAAATCAGAATTTATCAATATAAAGCCTGATTATGCAAGTATTTTTATCGGTGTTAATGATGTTTGGCATGAAATCTCATACAATAACGGGGTTGATACTAAAAAATTCGAAAAAATATATACAATGCTGTTAGATGAGATATATGAGGCTTGTCCTAATATTAAGTTAATATTAATGACACCTTTTGTTCTTGAAGGACCTTTGACCTGTAATACCGAGGCTATCCCTGACAGATTTGAGAGATTAAAGGTTGGTGTGGCTGAAAAGGCAGATGTCGTCAAAAAAACAGCCGAAAAATATAACCTTCCTTGCATAGATTTACAAGCTGCATTTGATGAAGCGTGCAAAAAAGCGGGTCCTACATATTGGACAATGGATGGTGTTCATCCTACTTCATGCGGACATGAGATTATTAAAAGACTTTGGCTTGAAAATTTTGAAAAAATAAAATAATTTTTATAAAGAAGTGAAAATGTTGAAACAACTTTTTACCTGCGCTATGGATATCGGTGAACAAATGCTGGTTTCAGGCGCTGAGGTGCATAGGGTAGAGGAGAGCATAAAGCGTATGTGTTATGCTTTCGGCGCAAAAAGAGTAGACGTTTTTATCATAACCAGCAGTATGGTCGTAACCTTTTACGAAAATGACCAAACGTCATACACTCAAACCCGACGCATAACCTCAATAACAACTGATTTTGAAAAATTACATCATCTGAACAAGCTTTCAAGACAAATCTGTCAAACCAAAATGACGGTAGAGGAAATTCGTGAACAAATGGAGCTCGCCGGCAAACGTAAGACGTATCCGTTTTGGGTTGAATGCGTGTGCTATTCGGTTATAGCGGGTGCTTTTACCTTGTTCTTTGGTGGTGGATATATCGAGGCAGTTGTATCGTTAGTTATAGGTCTTGTTGTAAGGTTTGGTATTTTCTTGACCGATGTAACCGTTCCCAATAAAGTGTTTTCTAAGTTTTTTTCGTCTGTTATTGCAACCTTATTTGCTTTTGTGGCCGTAAAAATAGGGTTTATACATAATGTTGATAAGGTTATAATAGGCAACATTATGACACTTATTCCCGGCATCGGTCTTACAAATGCTTTGCGTGATTTATTTACTGGCGATAGTATAGCAGGTCTTTTGCGTACTATTGAGGCAATACTCATAGCTTTAGCTATTGCCGCAGGATATTTTCTTGTTGTTATTTTGGGAGGTATTGTGCTATGACATCTTTCGAAATAATACAGATTTTAACCGGTTTTGTGGGTTCAATCGGGTTTGCTGTGCTTTTTAATATTCGCGGTATAAGACTGTTGGTGGCATCGCTCGGCGGCCTCTTGTCTTGGGCGTTGTTTGTTGTATTAAGCCATTTTATTTCAAACGAACCGGTAAATTACTTTATAGTTGCTTTGGTGGTTTCACTTTATGCCGAGCTAATGGCAAGAGTGCTTAAAACACCAACAACAACCTTTATTACCACGTCTTTAATACCGTTAATACCGGGTAGCTCTCTTTATTATACAATGGCGTATGCTTTCGAAAGTAATATGGAGAGATTTTTACAAAAAGCAATTTATACTCTTCAGCTTGCTTCGGCGTTAGCGTTGGGTATAATTGTTGCTATAACCTTTACTAATGTAATTAGCAATTTGTTCCGCAAGAAAAATTAATTTAATAAACCCAAATCCTTCTTCTCAACATATTATAAAGTGAAGGAGGATATGTATGCGAGAACTACCATATAACCGTCAAAAAGCGGTACAGTATGCAAAAAAGTGGGCATTGAGTCGAAATCCTGCTTATTATAATTTTGAGGATATCGGCGGTGATTGCACAAATTTTGCTTCTCAGTGTATTTATGCAGGTGCAGGCGTGATGAACTATACTCGAGAAACAGGATGGTTCTATATTTCTGCTTCTGACCGCACACCGTCGTGGACGGGGGTCGAATATCTTTATCGGTTTCTTGTTACCAACCGTTCGGCCGGACCGTACGGTCACGTTGTGCTGCAAAACGAGGCGCAACCGGGTGACGTTGTGCAGTTAGGACACGATGACGGCAGTTTTTATCATACGCCTGTTATTATCGCAACCTTTCCGACAATATTGGTTGCGGCACATACCTATGATGTGTTGAATCGGCCGCTTAATTCTTATAGCTATGACGTTGCGCGCTTCATTCATATCGACGGTGTACGTTCTTGGTAAGTTTTTTAAAAATTATAAATAAATTCAAAATAAAAGGGAGTGTTTTTTGTGGTATGGGCAATCGTGTTGTTTGCCATAACCTACGTTTTGATGCTTACGTTCAGTAAATACAGACCGTACATAGCACTTGCTTCGGCGCTTGTGTTTATTGTTTCGGGTATGTTGCCGCTTAATCAAATTTGGACAAGCATCGACTTAAATGTTCTGCTAATGATTGCTGGTACAATGGGCTTGGTGGCATTGTTCATCGAATCAAAAATGCCTGAG
>JAZRNK010000139.1:0-3713 GCA_045648145.1 Acutalibacteraceae bacterium
CAAATCAGAACCACCCAAACAATTTTTTATAATTATATCAAATTTTTTGGCTTTATGCAATATTTTTAATATTTTGTCGGTTGCTGTTAAAAAATTTAGAATAAAGGAAAAATTTACATTTTGTAAGGTTACATAATTACATAAATTATGTAACTTGCGGGTAGCAAACCTTATTAAATATAGGGTTTTCCGCATTTTCCACATAGTTATCCACAATAATTATGTAAACTGGGTGTTACAAATAGTATTTTTAATAAAAAAGTGCTTGACAAATATTTTACACTTTAAGTATAAAATTTCCAAAAATCGATAACAATGTAGTTAACAAAATTTGCTATCGAGGTGGTCTTGTGTTACGAGGGATTAATAAACATATAATTGAAATCAGTGATACGGGGAGCAGTTATTTTGAAAAGGTTTTGTTTTTCGTTAAAAGTGAAAATGCAGACAGTACCGTAAAATTAGAAGAGGAAGCAAGAAGAATTATGCTTTCGTATTTTACCGAAGGCTCGGATGGTTATAAGGAAGGATTTTTACGCTACACCGATAATGAAAAATTAAAGAAAAGAAAAAGAGCTTTATTTGGTGTTTTCGGTGTTGTTTTTGTTATCGGCGCATTTGTATTGACCTATATTTTAATATAAAATTCCGTGCTCATTTTTGAGCGCGGATATTTTTTGTAACTACCCATCTTTGACAATTTTCTTTTTTTTCTGCAGGTATAATAAATATAAAGAAGGTGACGTAGTGACAGTATACGTTGACATTTTACTGTTTTTAAATATTGTACTGGATTATCTCATAATAAGCCTGACTGCAAAATTTACACACTCAAGCCCAAAGCTTTGGAGAAAGGTTTTAGCGGCGGCAGTCAGTTCACTTTTTTCTTTATACATATTTTTACCCAAGCAAAAATTTATTGTTGAACTTCTTTTACGCATTTTAATAAGTGTAATTACTGTGTTTATCTGTTTTGGATTTGCAAATATTAAATCTTTTTTGAGGAAATTTGGTATTTTTTATGCAATATCTTTTATTTATGCAGGTTTTATGATGGGTGTCTGGATGCTATTTAAACCTGAAAATATGTCGATAAACAACGGTGTGGTATATTTTAATATTTCACCATTAGTGCTGTTGACGGTTTCGTTTTTGTTATATGTAATAATCATTATTGTGCGAAAATTCACTAAACCCAGTGCAGAGTTCTCGCAAAGACTTAATGTTAAATTAACCTTTTTGAACAAAAGCATTACGGCGACGGCTATGGTTGACTCGGGTCATTCGCTTGAAAATTTATTCGGTGACGGCTTAATAATAATTATTGATACTAACACTTGTGTTAAGCTTATTGGCGCTGAGAATACGGCGAGTATTTTAACCTTTGATATTTCGGATGATTTGGAAATTTGGAAGAGATTTAGAGCGGTGCCGGTCAAGACGGTTTCGGGTGAAAACCTTATGCCTGCAGTAAAGCTTGACGGTATAGAAATATTAAATAATAAAAATTCTTTAAAAATCGACAAACCTTTGGCTGTGGTTTCAAGGGATGATTTGGGCGAAGATTATTCGGTTATTCTACCGCCCGAAGTATTATCAGATTGAGTTAGGAGTAGCGATATGAGAGTTATTTGTACAAGAATAAGCACAATTATAAAAAACCTGCTTTCGAAATTAGGACTAATAAAAAGCAGCTATTACATAAATGGACCTGAAACCTTACCTGCACCTTTGACTGCAGAGGAAGAAAACAAGGTGTTGGCTCTTTTAGGGACGGATGAAGACGCTAAAGCCCGGGAAAAGCTTATAGTTCATAATTTAAGGCTTGTTGTATATATTGCGCGTAAATTTGACGCGGCCGGCGCAGGAATTGAGGACTTGATTTCAATAGGCACAATAGGGCTTATTAAGGCGGTAAATACATTTTGTCCTGACCGAAATATTAAGCTTGCGACCTATGCTTCAAGGTGCATTGAAAACGAAATACTTATGTATATGCGAAAGACGGTTGTTTTGAAAACCGAAATCTCTATTGATGAGCCGTTGAACGTTGATTGGGACGGCAATGAGCTTTTGCTGTCCGACGTGCTTGGCAGTGATGGAAATGAGGTAGGCGGCAGGGTAGAGGAAGAGGATGAAAAAAAGCTTCTTAATAACGAAATTAAGAAGTTGAGTGTCAGAGAACGGGATATTATGAATATGAGGTTTGGCCTTTCAGGTCAAAAGGAGCACACACAGAAAGAGGTTGCCGACATAATGGGAATTTCACAGTCGTACATCTCAAGACTTGAGAAAAGAATTATTGCAAAATTGAAAAAAGAAATGGAAAAAACATATTAAAAAACGCCCTTTAGGGCGTTTTATATTTTCTTTAAAAGCTCGGGTATTTCGGCTACGGTTTCGACCGAAAACTTAGGTTTTTCTATATGCGGTAAAACCCATGTATTTGTTGTGTTGACAAAAATGGGTATACAACCGGCGTTACGTGATGCTTCAATATCATTTTCGGGGTTGTCACCAACGTAAACCATTTCGCTTGTTTTAACGTTCAGCCATTCTGCCATTATTTTAAACGGCTCGGTTGACGGCTTGGCAAAAGGGTGCATACCGCCTATGTATATTTTATCAAAAAAATCTTCCAATTCTAATAGCTTTAATTTTTGTTTTTGTAAGGCTTCACGGCCGTTTGTAATTAGTCCGAGCTTGTACCCTGTAGTCCTTAATTGAGTAAGCATAGGCTTTACAAAAGGAAATTCAACCGCAATATTCATAAACTCACCCATAACAAATTGACGGTATTCGTCGTGTTGGGGTTTTTCGACGAACAAATTAGTGTTGTTGATAAGTTCATATTGCAAAACGTTCCAACCTTTGTGGACGAAATAGCGGTCGGTATTAATCATAATATCGGCTATTTTTTCTTGGGACAAATCGGGGTTGATTTTAAATTGCTCTTTGATTTTTTTACTTACAACTTTTAGTGTGGCATATCGGTCGTATAAAGTGTGGTCAAGGTCAAAAACTACTGCTTTTATCATTTTTATTTCCCTCTTTGTTTATTTGACATAATTAATTGTATCTGATAAAATAAACAAAATCAATAGATTTGGAGAATTATTATGCGAATTATACTTGCAAGTAAATCACCGAGAAGAAGTGAGATACTTTCGAATTTAGGTGTTGATTTTGAGATAATCACCCGCGATACCGACGAAACAAGCGATATTGCAAACGCTGCTAAATTAACCGAGGAATTGGCTGTAAGAAAGGGCAATGCTGTGGTTGACAGTCTTACTAACAAGGGTGATTGTTTAATAATTTCTTGTGATACCATAGTTGTTTGTGACGGCGAGATTTTAGGCAAACCCAAAACACATCAAGATGCCGTAAATATGCTTAAAAAACTGCGTTCAAGAGGTCATACGGTTATTAGCGGACTTTGTCTTATCTATAATGGTAAAACAGTTGTAGACCACGAAGAAACCGAGGTTTTCTTTAGTAATATTTCGGATGAACTCATTGATATGTACGTCAAGACCGGTGACCCTATGGACAAAGCAGGTGGTTATGCCATCCAAGGTATTACTTCGCTTTGGATAGACAGAATAGAAGGCTGTTATTTTAACGTTGTCGGTTTTCCAACAAGGTTATTTTGTAAACTGTTAAATAAACTTTCGATTTCTGAAAGTGAGATAATTTGTAAAAAATAAAAA
>JAZRNK010000140.1:0-8529 GCA_045648145.1 Acutalibacteraceae bacterium
GTATATTTATTTTGCGACAAATCCTTTAGTTGCACTGTTATATGCTGTAAAACCTGTTCCAAAACCATTCAGCTTTTATCCATATGGCTTCGATGGTGACGGTAATGTTGTTTATTCAGAATATTTTGAGGATGCTTTTAAAAAAATTTATAAAGGCAAAGTGGGTTATCTTTATGAATGTGACAACCTGAATAATATTGAGCAACCAACCCAAATTAATTGTGCATATACTTGTACGGACAATGTTATAATAGATAGGGTAAAAAAGATAAGTGATTTGTATGAGTATTTTGTTAAGTATAAGGAATTAGGATTATTTAAAATAAAGAGTTTCAATACTATTTCTGAAAAAGAAATGTCGTTTGTGATGGCTGATATGAAAAATACAGTTGAAAAGTATGATTTAAAAAACGATTCCAATAATCCAATGTCGATTTTTATAAATGAACATTTTCCTACAATTATATAGAATTACATAAAACCCTCAGTTTTCAGGCACTTTTCATTCGTGCCACTAAGTTCAAAACTCCCAAAAAATAAGACAGTCTTCGGACTGTCTTATTTTTTATCCAATCCGAAGGATTGGTATGTAATCGCCGATAGGCGTATGTAGTCAGTTCGCCTTGCGAACTGTATGTTATCAAAGCGTAAGCTTTGTATGTTTCTTCCTTCGGATTGATTACATACCACCTACGGTGGATTACATTCCGCAACAAGTTGCGGATTACATACAATGCTCCGTATTGATTTCCCACCGCTTTTATGCTATGGTTGTGCTACAATAGGGACAAAATTCTACATTAAAATTCAACTCTTAGTTGAAAAATATCGTTTTGCAAGTTATTGTCAGTATAAAAGTTGTATGATATACTTTAACTGAGCTCGAGAATAAGTGCACTTTATTTCATTTAGGAGGCACGTAATGAATATTGGAAATAAAATTAGAGAACTACGCAAACAACGAGGCATAACTCAAGAACAGCTAGCAGAGAGTATAGGAATCTCTTTTCAAGCTGTTAGCAAATGGGAAAATAATATTGCTCTTCCCGATATCACACTTGCTCCTGTCTTGGCGAGTTATTTTGGTGTATCTATGGATGAATTATTCGATTTCAATCTAAAGGAAATCGAATGTGCAGTTAAGAACATAACCGATGAGGCATATAAATTCAGGGAGAACGATCCTGCCGAGAGCAAGCGAATACTTGAAGAGGGGTTAAAGAAATATCCTGAAAACGATATTTTATTAAACAACCTACTTTATGTAATGAATTATTCAGAAAAACCAGATGAAACGATTAGCGTAGCAAGTAAACTTATTGAAAAAACAGATCAAAGCGATGTGAAATATGATGCTCTTAGATTCCTTGCTTATGCTTATAAGGCAAAAGGAGATTTTGAGAGTGCAGAGGCTGCCATTGAGCAAATTCCCGAAATATATTTTACTAAGTTGACAGAGAAAGCATATCTTTTGTCAGGAAAAGCTAAGTTTGAAGCTGCTGAAAAGCAAAAATGGATTTCTTTCGAAAATTTGCTTCAAATGCTGTGGAAGTTAGCTGAATATTATGAGGAAAACGGGAGTGTAGAAAAGGCTATTAAGGAAACTGAAAAAGCGTTAAATCTCATACCTATTATCGAAAATGCTAATTTTGAAAATTATAGAGAATATTTCAATAAGCAATTAGAACGATTAAAAAATAAACCCTAAGCTATCAATTATTAGTTTTGAGTATGAAGAGATTTATAATTTTGGCGCAGAATTTGTAAATAATTTTGTTTGGAAACAAAAAATATAAATAATTAAAGAAAATTAGGTTTTCGCCCAATTCTTTTTCGGACACGAATGACAGAAAAAAGAGAGCAAGTCGAAAGACTTGCTCTCTTTTTTCAACGAAATAAATCCCTTACGGGATTTGTGAAATACGCTTCGCGTGTGAAATATTGCTTCGCAATGTGAAATGCGCTGCGGCGCGTGGGGGATTTATTTCATTTCACTTTCTGCGCAGCAGAAAATTTCACAATGACCTTTAGGTCATTATTTCACATCCGGCGCAAGCCGAATATTTCACTAACCCTTGCCCCTCCGCCGCTTTTATGCTATAATACACCTAAGGCGGTGGTGATAATGAAGTTTAAGGCTAAATTGAATTTGAAGTTTTATATTGTTTCTATCCTTTTACTGGGTATCGTTGCATTTGGGTGGTATGGTATATATTTTTTAAATGCAAATGAAATATTAATGGAAGATAATACACCAATGGATAGTCAAACCAAAATGTTGTTTACTATTGCAATTGGTGCAGTTGTATTATCGTGGACATTTTCATTTTTTACATTGATAAGACAAGTGCTATTTGGTTATGCTTTTGTGATAGATGAGAATGGAATTCATAATACTGCAACTGCAATCAATGTGTTAGCTTTTATTTTTGTTGTACCTATAAGGACAATACCTTTTTCTGCAATCGAAAGATTCTCAGAAGATAATGGGGTTTTGACTTTGGAAATTGATAAGGCAAAAATAGATTTGATTCCTATTCTTCGGATTTTTGCGAGAAAAAGATATCATTTGTTTTCTGGATTTACAGTAGAGAAACAAGATATTATTAAAGTTGAGCTTGAAAAGTATATTAAATAAGTTGGAGTTAAAAAATCCTCGGTTTTGACCAGTTCTTTTTCGGACACGAGAGACAAAAAGAAAACCATACCATCGGTATGGCTTTCTTTTTTTGTTCTTAGTTTGTATCCAAACCAACTACGTATATCTTAATTGTTTGCTTTACCGACTGAGCGGCGAAGTCGGTAGTCTGAGACCGACCGCCGCCGGTGGCGGATGCAGGGAGGAGCGCAGAGGCGCTGCGGTCGACAGAGGCGAGGGTGTGTATCGGCACCCGAGAAAATGTCGGGCACCGCAAGAGTGGGCAACCGTATACTAACGGTACCACAAAAAGTAGCGGAGTTCACTCTATCTGTTGGTTCGAGTCCAACTTGGTGAGCCAAAAAACACTCGTTCAAAAGAACGAGTGTTTTTTTATCTATTGGAATTTGAACACTTGTTTTTTTAAGTTGTTTTTTCTTTCTTTGTTGATTTTCTATATAAAACAGATTATAATGTTTAAATGTAAAATCTTGTTAAATTTCAAAGAAAGGTGTTATATTATGGTTGAAAAGAACACGGGTATACAGGTGGTAGAAGATAGAAAAGTTTGTTTTGTAATTATGCCGTTTTCTGATCCTGAAGGATATGAAAAGGGCCACTTCAAAAAAATATATGAGCAAATTTTTAAACCAGCAATAGAAGATGCTGGATATACCGCTTTTCGAATGGACGAAAATAGCGAAAGCACTTTAATTCAAGCTAAAATATATAATCATTTAATTAATGAGCCAATGGTGCTTTGTGATTTGAGTTCTAAAAACCCGAACGTATTATACGAATTAGGCATTAGACACGCATATGATAAACCTGTTGTATTAGTTCAGGAGGAAGGTCAGAGTCATATTTTTGACATTGCTGGATTAACTACAGTTTCTTATCGTAAGAACAGATTATATGATGAAGTAGTCCAAGATCAAAAAAATATAGCAGAAGCCATAAAACAAACTGCTAATGCCCAAAACAACTATTCTGTAATGAGTTTGGTTAATTTAAATCCCGCAACGCTTGATTCAAAGAATGGTATTACTAAAGAAGATAAATTGGAAATTTTAATTTCTGATTTAAACAGAAAGATGAACAGATTTGAAGAACATATTTCTCGTGAACAATTATCTAGCAAAGCGATGATAATCGATAAGGAACGAGAAATATTCAGATTTGAAATTGAGAGAAGACTAAGAGTTAATATAGATAGGGCAAGAATGATTTTGAATCAATCCAAGGAACCCGGTGAAATGCCTTCCGCGAAAATTATTAGAATAAGAATAAGAGCATTACAAGATGTAATAATTGATTGTCAAAGTGCTAATATTGCTGACAGTCTGATTGATGAAGCTAAAGAGTATTTGGTGAAATTACAAGAATTAGAAGAATCGTTAGTTACCACGTTATAAGTGATATATTACATGTTGTTTTAATTAACAACTAATTGATGAGAAAATCCTTAGTTTTCAGAGCCCTTTAATTCGCACTACTAAGTTCAAACTACCCAAAAAAACTCCTTGAGATTTCTCAAGGAGTTTTTGTTATATTTGCCTTGCGGTGCAAGAGTTGTTGTGATATAGTGAAATCAAAAGCAAGGTTTTATTAATGTTTAATTGTGTGGTGGTTTGAAATGAACATTAAATTAACTTTTTGTGTAGAAACGCTTCCATTTTCTTTTGCGGCACACAAGGATGGGCAAAAAACACTTGAAGCGAAGGCTTTTGAGGGTGGTTTGACGGTGTCGGTTTTGTATGATTGTGACAGCACACCGCTTGAGCTTAGAAGCGAGATTAAAATTGGTGACAGCGTTGAGGTTGTGTTGCTTGATTACCGAATTGAGCTATATATAAACGGCAACTTAAGTGATGAGGAGTGGCCGGCGGGCAACCGAATTTTTGAGTTTGGTGACAGCATTTTGCCAAGCGTAAACGTTCGTGCAGAAGAGTATATTGAAAAGCAGTTTGTCGCTCCAAATATTGTTTCAAGTTTTCAAAATGCGGAGGGTTGGTATCCCGGCAACGGTGTTTTTGTGGGTGACTGCATGCCGTATACAAAAGACGGAGAATATCACGTGTTATACCTTAAAGACCGTCATCACCACAAGAGTAAGTGGGGCTTTGGAGCACATCAATGGGAGCATATATCGACCAAGGATTTTAAAACTTGGTTTGTTCACCCTATGGCAGTGCCGATTACTGAGGCTTGGGAACATTCTATATGCACAGGCTCACACATACGCTTTGGCGAAACGGAGTATCTTTATTATACGGTCAGAGCCGGCAAGGGCAAGGCAGCACCTATTTGCCGAAGTATTTCGAAAGACGGGTACCACTTCGAAAAAGACAAAAACTTTGGCTTTACGGTTTCTAAAAAATATCATTCCATTAGTGCCAGAGACCCTAAGGTGATAAAGGGCGCAGATGGATTTTTTCATATGTTTTTGACAACAACATTAGTTGACGCGGGCAAGGGGTGTTTAGCTCACTACGTATCTAAAGATTTGGAAAACTGGGACGAGTGCGCAGAGCCTATTTATATTGCGCCGTCGTCAGAGCAGCCCGAATGCCCCGATTATTTTGAATATAATGGGAAATTTTATTTGGTTTTCAGTCTTGGTGGCAAGGCGCATTATATGGTATCAGACAAGCCATTCCAAGACTTCAAAATGCCACAAAATCACATCATTCCTTGCGCGAGCGTACCTAAAGGTGCAGAGTGGAACGGGCGGATTGTTTTTGCCGGTTTTAAATCGATGGGCGGTTATGCAGGCTCGATGACCTTTAAAGCAGCAACAGCTGACGAAAACGGAGAGCTTATATTTGAGGATTTATAAATTTAAGTGACAACAAAAAACAACTCCCTATGGGAGTTGTTTTTGACTATAGTTTTAACTTGTGTTGTTTAGGATAATATGTTATAGTAATTTTAAGGAAACAGTATTGGAGAAATGATGGTGACTAAAGAAGAACGAAAAGCCTTAGTGCAGAAGTATCTTGGCAAGGTTGTTGACATTAAAATTGACCGACCCATAGGATACGTACATAAAAAAGAAAAATACACGCTTTATTATCCCATTAATTACGGATATATTCCCGGGGTTTTGGGTGGTGATGGCGAGGAGCTTGACGTTTATCTACTGGGAGTAAACAAGCCGGTTAAGGAACACGCCGTTAGAATAATCGGTGCTGTTTGTCGAAAAAATGACGTTGAGGACAAGCTGATTGCTGCACCTGAGGGTATGAGTTTTAGTCTTGAGCAAATGGCAGAAAGCATACGTTTTCAAGAGCAATATTATGACACGTATATTGAAACGGTGTGATAAAAATGGAAAGAAAACTAATTAAAAAGACCGTTTTGTCGGCTTTGTTTTTAGCCATTGGCATAGTTTTGCCGTTGTTGACAGGGCAGATTAAAGAGTTTGGTGACAGTTTGTTGCCGATGCATTTGCCTGTTATGTTGTGCGGCTTTATTTGTGGGCATAAATATGGTGCGGCGGTAGGTCTTATAATGCCGTTTTTAAGGTCGGCAATTTTTGGAATGCCGCCGATGTACCCAAACGCAGTGTGGATGGCATTAGAGCTTGCGACATACGGTTTTATAATTGGCCTTGTTTATAAGAACAGAAAAAGTGACAAGATTTTATGGGTGTATACATCGTTGATAATTGCTATGCTTTCGGGACGCGTTGTGTGGGGCATAAGCAAGGCTTTGCTTTTAGGTATTAAAGGTTCGACGTTTACCTTTTCTGCATTTTTAGTGGGTGGTTTTGTCGACGCCTTTTTGGGTATTGTTTTACAGCTTGTTCTTATTCCAAGTGTTATGATGATTTTGAAAAAATTCAAGGTTGGGGGTAGTACGAAATGAAAACGGTTGTTTTCCCGTACGGCAAAGAAAAGATAAGCTATGATTTTAAAGAGGACGAGTTGATAGGAGTATTGACCTCGTCTATTGAGGATTACAAGACTGATTTGAGCGAAACCGAGCACGTCAAAACGGCCTTGCAAAACCCGATAGGCTCTGAGCCTCTTTGGAGGTTGGCGCAGGGTAAGGAAAACATTGTTGTTATAGCAAGTGACCACACAAGGCCGGTTCCGAGTAAGGTTATTATGCCATTTATGTTGGCTGAAATCAGAAAAGGCAACCCTTCTGCTAACATTACAATTCTTATTGCAACCGGATGTCATAGAGGTACCACAAAGGACGAGCTTGTGGATAAATTTGGTGAAGAAATCGTAAATAACGAGAACATCTACATACACGACTGTGACGACGAGGACATGCTTGTAAACATCGGAACGCTACCGTCGGGTGGAGAATGTAAAATTAACAAGTTGGCATACGGTGCCGATTTGCTTGTGGCTGAAGGCTTTATCGAGCCGCACCTTTTTGCAGGCTTCTCAGGTGGTAGAAAAAGTGTTTTGCCCGGTGTTTCTGCGCGTAAAACGGTTATGGCAAATCATTGCGCAGAGTTTATTGCGCACGACAACGCCAGAACGGGCATTTTGGTTGACAACCCTATTCACACTGATATGCTTTGGGCTGCCAAGCAGGCAGGTCTGAAGTTTATTGTTAATGTTGTTTTAAACAGCGAAAAGAAGGTTATTTACGCCGTTGCAGGTGACGTTGAGCAGGCGCACAAAAAAGGAACAGACTTCCTTTCTTCGCTTTGCAGAGCCGAAAGAAAAGAGGCCGACATTGTTATCACCACTAACGGCGGATATCCGCTTGACCAAAACGTTTATCAGGCGGTAAAGGGTATGACGGCGGCTGAAGCAACGGTTAAAAAAGACGGTGTAGTTATTATGCTTGCCGCATCTGATGATGGAACGGGCGGCGACCATTTTTATCACCAGTTGACCGACGAACCAGATGTTGAGAAGAATATGCAACTGTTTTTAAGCCGTGGCAGAAACGAAACTGGCCCTGATCAGTGGCAAGCACAGATTCTGCTTAGAATTCTTATGCGCGCAACGGTGATATATGTATCACATATGTCGGATGAGCTGGTTGAGAGCATGCACATGATACCAGCAAAAAATATCGATGAGGCAATAGCAAAGGCAAAAGAAGTATTGAAAAAGCAGAACGTTACAATAACCGCCATCCCCGATGGAATAGCAGTTATGGTCAGATAGACAAACTAACCCCACAAGCACGAAAGTGTTTGTGGGGTTTTTGTTAATAGGCGGTTTTTGAAAACCAATCGGCAAAATTGCATTAAGCGACAAAAATTGGCAAACGACGCAAAAAAACCCAAAATTGCGCGAAATCTCACAAAAAGCGGCAGTTTATTTTATGTTAAATCTGATTTATAAACGGGGTTTTTTCATTGACTACATAGTATGATTGTGCTATAATTACAAAATAAGGTGGGTAGGTATGCCCGTTTAATAAAATGTGTAAAAACAGTGTCTTAATAAGAGAGGGAAGAAATGAACAACAATCTTCTCATTGTCGGTGCCGGAATGTACGGTGTTGTCGCAAAGGAAATTGCAGAAGAAACAAACAGATTTCAAAAAGTCGATTTTGTTGATGATGGTTTGACGCAAGCCTATAACGGCGACCGTGTTGTAGGAACAACGGCAGATATACAAAAACTGTCACAAGAGTATAACTGTGTTATTGTTGCCATTGGCAATCCTCAAATCAGGCTTTCTTTGTTGGAGAGGCTTGAAAAAGAGGGCGAGTTTAATGTTGTGAGCCTTATATCTCCCCGCTCCTTTGTATCACCGTCTGCATCCTTGGGCAAAGGTGTTTTTGTTGAGCCTATGGCGGTGGTACATGCAGGCTGTAAGGTTGAAAATGGTTGTATTGTTTCGGCAGGCGCAGTTGTAAATCATTACAGCACACTTCGCGAGGGTGTTCATGTTGACTGTAATGCAACG
>JAZRNK010000141.1:0-1826 GCA_045648145.1 Acutalibacteraceae bacterium
GCCGTAACAAAGAAGCAACCAAACGCCCATTTGGTGCCAAACTCAATGGCGGGTATCACAAACAAAATTCCTGCCAAAAGCGGTATTGAATAATACATCAACGGCACATTGGTAACCAGCATAACGACAGTTGCCAACGCCGATATAACACCGCAGCAAGCAAGCTTTAAGGTTGTTTTCATAGCTTATATACACCGACAGCACATATCTGCACACATTAAACCTGCACAAATATCACAACAGCTGAATTCCATCATCGTGCCACCGGTGTTGCCTCTACCATAGGTGGTATATCCATTTCGACTACGCTGCATCTGATTTAAAGCATAACGATACTCGGCATTTGACGGGTCCATTCGGCTAGCCGTTGCCATGCTTGTATAAGCGGCATCAAACCAGCCGCGTCTATAAAGCACAATACCGTTAAGAAAATACCACTCGGCATCACGCTTTTCGGGCGGAACACCGTCTAAAATTTCCTGCGCCTCTTCAAATCTGTTTGCGCTGATAAGCGAACGCACGTCGTTAAAATTCGAAGACTCGGTGTTGTTATTAGCGCCCCAGTTATTCGCCCGACCGTTACCAGTAGACCTGCCGCCTTTTTTACGGCTGTTAATAATCTGGTCGTACGCCTCGTTTATTTCCTTCATCTTTTCGTTGGCCATTTCGACCGCCGTCGGATTGTTGTCAAAATTATCAGGGTGGAATTTTCGTGCTTTTTCGCGGTATGCGTTTTTCACCTGCTCGTCGGTTGCGTTTCTATCAACGCCAAGCACAGAATAGGGATCTCTCATGTTTGGGTCTCCTTATTAAAAATCTTATTCTGACGGTTTTTCAAACCCTCATACAGTATATTATCAACTATGTCCTTATGCTTACACAAATCCAACAACTCCGAATACTTTGCGCTTTCGGTCCAGCAGACGTTCATCGTCGGCTCAAGCCGAGCTTTAACAAATTCATTTTGAGGTGTAACCCCGTCGTATTCGTTTATAAGCGGATTAAAACCGCCTTTTTTCAAGTCTTTTGAAAAATCGTCGGCAACGTCACAAAGATACACCCACTTGCCCAAGCAATAACCGATTCTTTGCAAAACGAACTGCGCCTTTTCATCATTTGAAACCATACAAAGTATATCGGCTACAGCCTTGGCCGTCGGTTCACACGCCTTGTCTATCGAGCAGTTGGCATCAGCTTCGGCAAGTGCTTGATTTTTGCCGTATTCGGTGACTATCGTTTCAAGCTGTGGATATTTTAAAACCGCCTTTTTTCTCCACCGCTTTGTAAAAAGACGTACAAAACGAAAACCTAAAGATTTTAACCAACCGCTATCCGTTGTATTGTCGGCGACCTTTAAATCGGAAAGCGCCATGGTCGCAGCGGCGGCAATATCTTGAAAATCAGAATCGTTTTTACAATAGGTGCATTTTTTCAAAGGGTTTGCTCGGCACATCTTTTGCTCATATCCGTCACAGCCGTCGGTCAAAGCCATCTGCATTAAAGAAACGAAGGTCATATCATAGTTAAGGCAAAGCTTTGCCAACGCACCGTAGGTCTTACCAATATGCCTACAAAGGCCGCAATATATGGCGTTGTATATTTCAAAATCCTTAACCTTCATTTCAGGCTTGTGAACAACCACGTATCCGAACAAAAAATCACCGCCTTTTATTAGATTTTACACTAAATTTTTAGATTTTCATTAAATTTGTGTAAACAAACGCTTATTATAACAATTTTTTAAGGAATTTTCCGGTGTATGAGCTATCGCACTTAGCAACCTGCTCAGGAGTACCGGTGCAAACAACCGTGCCGCCGCCGTTACC
>JAZRNK010000142.1:0-28812 GCA_045648145.1 Acutalibacteraceae bacterium
AAACCGGCAATGAGTGTCAGCACCATACTTATTACAACAAGTCCAGTTCCACCGACAACCGGCAGATGTGCAACGTTCTTAATATCCGAAAGAGCTTCTATTATAAGATTTATCGGAATGTTAAGCAGTACGGTTACAATTATACCTATCATACCCGCCACAAAGCCGACTATAAGCGTTTCGGCATTAAACACACGTGAAATGTCGCGTTTTGATGCGCCTATCGAACGCAAAATTCCTATTTCTTTGGTTCTCTCAAGCACCGAGATATAGGTGATAATTCCTATCATAATTGAGGAAACCACCAACGAAATCGAAACAAACGCAATAAGAACGTAAGAAATGACGTTGATTATCGTACTTATTGACGACATCATAAGCGCAACGTAATCGGTATAAGAAATCTTGTCCTCTTCAGTAGCCGTAACGTTATATTCTTCAATCAAATCGGCTATTTTGTCCTTATCCTCAAAGGTAGCGGCATAAATGTTAATGGTCGACGGGTTGTCTTTCTCGGCAAAGCCCATAAGCTTTATATTGTTGTTAAAGCTGGACTCGGAATATTTGTTGGGAATACAAAGATCGTGTGCCGCGGCAAGCGTTGCATCGTCAGATGCGGCAAGCATAGTATCAAAGGCTGCGGCCTTTTGTACTTCGGGCATCATGGCAAGCTGTTTGCCGACTTCGGCAGCGTAACCCTGAACAATACCGACAGAAACAATCTCTCTTGTCATGTTTTCAATTTCTTCATCCGACATTTTCGAAATGAAGCTTTTAACCGTTGCTTCGTCCATATCCGACTGCTCAAGATACACCGAAACCATAAACGTCTCTCTTGTTGCGCGGTCAGGATAGTTCTTCATAGCCTCAACAAGCTGTGTCTGTACCGTTATCTCGTCAGGCGTGCAAGCAACCGTAAGATATGCCGATGCCTTCTGCTCGGTCGTTGCTGTGGTTGCCCAAGCCTTTAACTCTGCCGCCTTTTCGGCAACGGTGGGCTCTGCTGTTCCTGCAACCTTAAAAGGCAAACCTGTAAACACATCGGTTTCGGGGTGTGAAAGCTGATATTTAACAATTTCCGAATTGTTTATCTGAGAAATATACCAATCGGTAAGCTCAGCTCGGTAACCGATAGCTCCGGTAAGCGAGGTTGCTACTGCATCGTCTTTAGGACGGATAATACCAACGATTTCAAGCTCCTCGGCAGAGCCAAGCACAAGCTTCATATAGTTTTCATCTTTTGATTTGTCTTCCCAACGGTCGTTAACACCGTCACCGTCGGTATCCGTACCAGCATATTTGTCGGTTGGCAAAGCAAGTCTGAATTTCATACCGATAAAATCGTTATAATCCCACTCGGTTGTGGCATAAGCATCCTTGCCTGTGTCATCACCGTTGGTCATACCTATCATAATATCCTCAATCTTGCTTCTATCGAGAATTCCCAAGGTGTAAAGATAGGTTTCGGCGACCTCGTTGTTTTTGTCAACAATAAGCACAACCTCGTTTTTGTTGCTCGGCCAACGCATACCGTCGCCAATAAGCTCGTACTGACTATACAAAAGGTCGTTTATGCCGTCACCATTTTCATTTTTAAGCAACTCCTCAAAAACCTTTATACCGCCACCTGTCATAGTCGTTGCCATTTCCTGTGTCGTTCCCGAGAAAAGCCCCTCGAAAAGCGCCGCATAATCATTAGTGGGAATTACACCTTTTGAAAGGTCGTGTACATAAGTTTCAAGCGGTGACGAGTATCCGTACTGAATAGCCGTGGCAAAATCCTTAACCCTGCTTTCGTCACTCTCTATCCATGCCATAAGCTTTTTAAGGTTGTTATTATTAATCTCAGGATTCATATATGCATTCATCATATCGTACATATCTGTGTTTGCATATATTTTGCCATCTGCACGGTCTTTGTCCTCTGCATCTTTACCCAAAAACGACTGCATAAGCTGTGACATATCCACCTGCTCGGCCTCAATAATTATGGGATATGAGCTTAAAGTTTCTTCCTGAACCCTATCAATATATGCCTGAAAACCACTTGACAGCGACATAATAAGCGCAATACCTATAATACCGATACTACCTGCAAAGGCGGTCATAAACGTTCTACCTTTTTTGGTCAAAAGATTGTTAAAGCTGAGCGATAACGCCGTCAAAAACGACATTGATGTGCCTTTTTTCTTTTTCGAGGCTTTTTTGCCGTGCTTTTTAGACTCGGTCTCGACCGCTTCGGGTTCAACCGTCGGGTTTTCGTCCTCAGTTATAGGATTAGAGTCACCAACTACTCTGCCGTCTAAAAGGCGGATTGTTCTGGTCGAATACTCCTCGGCAAGCTCGGGGTTATGGGTGACCATAATAACCAAGCGGTCGTTCGCTACCTCTTTAAGCAAATCCATAATCTGTGAGCTTGTTTCCGAATCAAGCGCACCCGTCGGCTCGTCGGCAAGTAAGATTTCAGGATTGTTAATAAGCGCTCTGGCTATGGCAACACGCTGCATCTGACCGCCCGACATCTGATTAGGCTTTTTATTAAGCTGATCGCCAAGACCAACCTTTTCAAGCGCAGCTTTAGCTCGGTTACGGCGCTCTGCTTTAGAAACGCCCGACAAAGTCAATGCCAATTCAACGTTGGCAAGAACGGTCTGATGAGGAATAAGATTATAGCTCTGAAACACAAAACCGATCGAATGATTACGGTAAGCATCCCAATCGTGATCGGTATATTCCTTAGTAGAACGGCCTTCTATAACAAGGTCACCGCTTGTATATCGGTCAAGTCCCCCGATAATATTAAGAAGCGTTGTTTTACCACAACCCGAGTGTCCCAAAATCGAAACAAACTCGTTTTTACGGAACTCGAGATTAACCTCCTTCAAGGCGCCGACAACCGTACCACCGGCTTCATAGTTTTTTGTGATATTTATCAGCTTTAGCATACAAACATCCTTTCGCTGTAGGGTTAAAACACTGTCTTGGAATATTATTCCTTTTAATTGTACCATATTAACATATAAATGTGAATAATATGTTACTATATCAAAAAAATTTTCACAAAAGCAAAACAATCAACTATATAAATTATGTGTAGTTATGTTAAATATTAATTAAATTTTGGAAAAAATTGTTTTTTATCTTGACTAGATTGACGCATACAATATATAATGTTATTTGTAGAAAATTGGCTTTCATTTTTTTGTTTTAAGTTGTTTTAAACGGAAATGAACAGCAAATATTTAAATTTACGATGGGAGAATTATTATGACAAAAAATCCGACCGTTTTGAATTGGCTCGAAGAAATGAAAGAGCTTCTCAATCCTGCCGAGGTTATGTGGATTGACGGTTCTGACGAGCAGACCGAGGCTCTTCGCAAAGAGGCTTGTGAGTCTGGCGAGCTTATCAAACTTAATCAGGAACTTCTTCCTGACTGTTATCTTCACAGAACCAAGCCTAACGATGTTGCTCGTGTAGAGGACAGAACCTTTATTTGTACAACCAAGCAGGAGGACGCAGGTCCTACTAACAACTGGTGTGCACCCGACGAGATGTATAAGAAATTATACAACATTGCTCGTGGCTCATATGCAGGCAAAACAATGTATATTATCCCCTTCTCTATGGGCCCTATCGGCTCACCTCTTGCTAAAATCGGTATTGAGGTAACCGATTCTATCTACGTTGTTCTTAATATGCTTATTATGACCCGTGTAAGCCCCGAGGTTATGGAAGTCCTTGGCGACTCTAACGACTGGGTACGTTGCTTACATTCTCGTTGCGATATCGACCCCGAGTACAGATACATCTGTCAGTTCCCTGAGGATAATACCATCATCTCGGTTAACTCAGGCTACGGCGGTAACGTTCTTCTCGGCAAAAAGTGCTTTGCACTCCGTATTGCTTCTTACCAGGGTTGGAAAGAAGGCTGGATGGCTGAGCATATGCTTATTCTTGGCCTCGAAAATCCGAAGGGCGAGGTTAAATATATCGCCGCTGCTTTCCCGTCTGCTTGTGGTAAAACCAACCTTGCTATGCTTATTCCGCCCGAGTATCTTCGCAAAAAGGGTTACAAGATTTGGACCGTTGGCGATGACATTGCTTGGATGAGAATAGGCGAGGACGGCAGACTTTACGCCATCAACCCCGAAAACGGCTTCTTTGGTGTTGCACCGGGAACCAACGAGAAATCCAACTACAACGCTCTTGCTTCAACCAAGAAGGGCACAATTTTCACGAACGTTGCTCACGACCTTTCAAACAACACTGTTTGGTGGGAAGGCCTTAACAAGAATTTACCTGAGAACGCAAACGACTGGCTCGGCAACAAGTGGGACCCTGCAAAATTCAACAAAGCAGACAAGTCAACCTGTGCTGCCAACCCCAACTCTCGTTTTACTGCTCCTGCTAAGAACTGCCCCTGCATTTCTGAGGAGTTTGATAAGGGTGCCGGCGTTCCGATTTCGGCTATCGTATTCGGCGGCCGTCGTGCAAAGACTGCTCCGCTCGTATACCAGTCAAAATCTTGGGAGAACGGTGTATTCGTAGGCTCTGCAATGGCTTCTGAAACCACCGCTGCTGCTGCAGGTGCTGTAGGTGTTGTCCGTCGTGACCCGATGGCTATGCTTCCCTTCTGTGGCTACAATATGGCTGATTACTTCCAGCATTGGCTCGATATGGGTAAAAAGCTCGGCGATAAGGCTCCTAAAATCTTCAATGTTAACTGGTTCCGTACCGATGACGAAGGCAACTTCCTCTGGCCCGGATTTGGTGACAATATGCGCGTTCTCAACTGGATTATTGACCGTTGCGAAGGCAAGGCAGATGCCACCGAAACCGCTATCGGTTACGTTCCGAAGCCCGAAGATATCGACCTTACTGATCTTGATATGGATATGGAAACCCTTAAGGGCATCCTCACCGTTGACAAAGATATGTGGTTAAAAGAGTGCGCTGAGATTGAAGAGCACTACAAGAAGTTTGGCGACAAGCTTCCCAAAGAGCTTCGCAACCAGCTTGATGCTGTTAAAGCAGGTCTCAAGAAATAATTTTCAAAAAACAAAAACCTCGATGAAATGTCATCGAGGTTTTTATTTATAAAGTTTTAACGCAATACTTTTCCATATTTACATACATATCGTCTTTAAACTCAACACCGTCGGCTTTAAGCAGTTCTATCTGAACGTTTTTACCGCCAAACGCAAATGCCGGAGACACCCTGCCTTCACGGTTTACAACACGATAACACGGTATAGTCTCAGGGTCGGGATTACGATGCAATGCATAGCCTACCACCCTTGCCCACCGATAATTTCCGGCAGCCATAGCCACTTGTCCGTAGGTTGCAACCTTGCCTCGTGGTATTTTTTGAACCACACCGTATATTCTTTCAAAAACGTTGCCGTCAAGATTACTCATTTTACCTGCGGCAATTCGGGATAATCTTTTGCCGTTATCCTCTCTAAATCAACGCTTGTCTGCTCTTTTGCGGTCGAGAAAACGATCTGTGTCTGTGTGCTTCCAAAGGTCTGTAGCTGACCGATAAACACGTCCAAAGCCTCAGTGCTTTCAAACGCAACCTTAACAAGCATAGAATAATGACCTGTTACACAATTGCACTCTAAAACGTTAGGATGAGCGGTTATAAACGGATAAAACACCGCTTTTTGCGAGGGTTGAACCTCTAAATTAATAAATGCAGTTATCGGGAAACCTAACATCTTGTGGTCAACGTTAACACCGTAACCGCTTATAATACCGCTTTTTTCAAGCCTTTCAAGTCTTGCTGCGGTGGCAGGAGACGACAAAAACACACGCTCTGCCAACTGCTTTAACGGCATTCTTGCATTTTCTTGTAAAAGACTTATAAGTCTGTAATCTGTTTTATCCATAAAAATCTTTCCTTTACTTTGCTTGGATAGTTATATTAATAAAATTAAACGTTTTTTGTGCTTAATCATTAAAAACATCGCAAACACCTTTATTTTGTGAAGTTTATTATAATAACTAAATATTCCTTTGTCAACCATCAATTTTTATACTATAATACTTTTGTAAGGTTTTTATGATTTTAATTTAACTTTGTTAACGAGGTTTGTTAATGCACACTAAAGAAAAAAATTGTTGTTTTACGGGCTACCGCCCCGAAAAATTTGATTTCAAATTTGACGACACCGATGAAAAATTTAATATTTTTACAAAACGGTTGCTGACCGCCATAAGCAAGGCAATTTCCAACGGATGTACCACCTTTTATTCGGGAATGGCTTGTGGCTTCGATATAATGGCCGCCGAGCATATCGCTCTTATGAAGTGCATAAACAAAGATTTAAGGCTCATTGCCGTTATCCCCTTTAAAGAGCAGTCGAAAGGCTTTTCTTACGAATGGAAACGACGCTACGACGCCCTTTTAAAGAACTGTGACGAAACAGTTGTTTTAAACGACGCTTACGAAAAATGGGTGTTCGCACAGCGCAACAGATATATGGTTGACCGTTCTCAATTTTGTATAACCTATTATGACGGCAAGCCGGGTGGCACCAAAAACACACTCCAATATGCTCAAAAACATGGTGTCGAAATTCTCAACGTATACGATACCGACCCGTTAGGTGATGTTACGGGCAAATATACCGCCTATTTCAAGCTTATCGCGCCCGATAGCTATATAAACGATTAAACTCCGAAGAATTTCTTTCGGAGTTTTTATTATAACAATTATAGAACAAAGAACAAAATATGCCCCAGCATAAAACCCACCGCCGCGCAAACGGGAAAGGTCAACAACCATATCAAAACCGTTTTTGCGATTGTTTTCACACCGTTTCGCGCCCGCCGTTCCATAATCCCTGCGCCGATTACCGCACAGGTTTTTGCGTTAGTGGTGCTGGCAGGAATTCCAAGCAAAGACATCACGACCAACAAAAAAGCCGACACAACGTCCGAGCAAACTCCTGCCACAGCGTTTTTTGGAGCAAAGTCAGAAAAACTTTTAATTATTTTCCTGCCGCCCAACAACATTCCAACCGAAATCAAAACAGCACTTAATGCCACCGTCCAAAGTGGAACGATTATATTAGAAGCCTCCTTATGTAAGCACAACACCGCCGCCACCGTTAAAACGCCGGCAAACTTTTGACCGTCCTGCGCCCCGTGAGCAAACGATGAAACCGCGGCACCGAAAACCTGTAGTTTTTTAAAAACGCCGTGGTTTTGAAAGCTACATTTTTGATTTATAAACCGCACAACCAAAAAACTGATAATTGCAGCAAAAAACGAGGAAATTATTAGCCCTAAAACGACCTTTGCCCACTCTTTTTTATCAAAGCATTCACTGCCGCCTATGGCAACTGCGGCACCCGTAAGTGCCGCCAACAACGCATGGCTTTCACTGGTCGGAATGCCATAAAAAAGTGCTGTTAACGACCACAAAACAACCGTAACCATAGCAGCAATAAGCGCCGACAAAGCCGCCTCGCCAAAAATTTTTGAAACACCCGAAAGGCTATAAACACTAACCGCAACGGGACTGCCTACTACCATCATAAAGGTAGCGCCGCAGAAATTGCCCAACGCCGCCAAAACGCTGGCAGCAACCGTCCCTATTGCGCCCGAATGTACCGCCGTGGCTATACTAACGGGCGCATCAGTCCAACCGTTAACCAGCATCAGCATCACAGCACAAAGTATAACGGTAACAAGCATAGGCGTATCGGTTATTTCTCCTACAAAAGCACTAAAACTCGGCAATTTTACAAATCCCCTTTTTCTACTTGAAATGTGACGCAAAATATTCTATATTATTGTTAAGTAATTATTTTAGGAGATATCCGTTTTTATGAATTTTCTTCCCTTCGATTCAAGAAAAAATTTATATAAAACTCCCTTTGGTGCCGTTTGCGAAGGCGAAAACGTCACCTTTACTTTGTTACTGCACGACGATGCCCGTTGCCGTGCGGCTTTTCTCATAATCCGCGAGGACAGTGGTAAAAGCAAAACGGTTGAGCTTACTGCCGCCGACTACCACGAGGGTAAATTCCGTCGCTATACCACAACCTTAAGTTTTACTGAAGGTCTTTATTGGTATAGCTTCTGCTTTGACTCTGACTGGGGCAGACAACGTATTACCAACTTTCATAACGGTCAAGGCTGTATTTCTTCTGACGGCGGTGAATGGCAGCTTACTGTTTATAATAAAGACTTTGAAACACCCGACTCGTTTGCCGGCGGAATAATATATCAGATTTTCCCCGACCGTTTCTTTAATTCAGGCAATAAAAAGGAAAACGTGCCGTCAGACAGATTTATAAAAACCGATATAAGCTCACAACCCGAGTACCGCCAAAATAATGGTGACTGTTCACTCGGAAACGACTATTATTGCGGTGATTTGCAGGGCATTACAGAAAAACTTGATTACCTGCAGTCTTTAGGGGTCAGTATTATCTACCTTAACCCCATTTTTGAAGCACACTCCAACCACCGCTATAATACCGCCGATTATATGAAGATAGACGCCCTTCTCGGCACCGAAAACGATCTTAAAACCCTTTGCAAAAAAGCAAAAGCAAAGGGTATATCCATAATTCTTGACGGCGTTTTCTCCCACACAGGCGACGACAGTGTGTATTTCAACCGTAAAAATCGCTATGACTCAGATGGCGCTTATAATTCTAAAGAATCAAAATATTATGATTGGTTTAAGTTTAAAAAGTGGCCGGATGACTACCATTCCTGGTGGGGCGTTCCAAGCCTGCCCGAAACCGACGAGGAAAATGAACAGTTCTGCGAATTTATAACCGGCAAAAAAGGTGTTCTGCGTAAATGGTTAAAATGCGGTGTAAAAGGTTGGCGACTGGACGTTGCCGACGAACTGCCCGACTCATTTTTGGATAAAATCCGCCAATGTGTAAAAACCGAGGACAAAAACGCCATTATTATAGGCGAAGTTTGGGAAGACGCCACTAACAAAATCAGCTACGACTCTCGCCGACGTTATTTGAGAGGTAAACAACTTGACTCGGTTATGAACTATCCCTTTGCCAACGCGCTTATAGATTTTCTAACCGGCGGCGACGCACAACGCCTCTGTGACACTGTTATGAGCGTATGCGAAAATTACCCCAAAAAGACCGTAAATCTTTTGATGAACCATATCGGTACCCACGATACCGTACGAATTTTAACCGCCCTCGGCGGCGAAAAAACCAACGGCCGCAGCCGCGAATGGCAGTCACAACAAAAAATGACCCCCGAACAGTTAAATTATGCTAAAAAACTGCTTTACCTTGCCGCCGTTATCCAATACACCCTGCCCGGCATCCCCTCGCTTTATTATGGCGACGAAGCTGGTGTCGAAGGCTACGGCGACCCGTTCTGCCGAGGCTTTTATCCTTGGGGTAACGAGGATATGTATTTAGTCGAATTTTATAAAAAACTCGGTCAGTTCCGCCGTCAATGTTCGGTTTTTGCAGACGGTACCTTTGTACCTGTTTTCACTAACGGTAGCGTTTTTGCCTTTAAACGAGAAACTGAAAACGAAAAGGTCCTTGTTTGTGTAAATCGTAATCAAGATGCTACATTTATCGATATCGAAAACGGTTGGGAGTGTGCCGACATCATTTTCGGCTACCTGCCCGAAAACAACAAAATAAAAATCGACGGCTTTGGTTTTACGGTTTTAAAACTACATTAACAAGCCAAGCATTAACATTTCTTTGATTTTTTGGTAAATTTCCTCTCCGTCTTTAGCCGGTAGAGGATTTTTTCCTTTGCCGATTTCAACCGTAAAGCCCGGTCGGTGAAATTTATAGATAAACCAGTCTTTAAATCCCCCGCCTACCGCAAGACCCGTTGGAACGTCGAGTGCATATCCGCTCGATGCCGCAAAAATTTCGGCCATTTTTTTGCCACGCATGGTAGGTATATTATTATAATCCCAATAAATAACCTCACCTTGCGAATGAAAAGCCATTACATACCGTATGTTAACCTTGTTACAAAGTGAAACCAAAGCGGCTGTTTCGGGCTCACTTTCGGGGTGAACTCCACCGTAGCGTGTCGGACCGGGGCTGTAATACCCCTGCTCACGCTCTAACCTGTGCAATTCTTCCCACCCTGCATCAAAATTGTGGTTTAAATCAACACCCCGTAAATTAGCGTTCCAATGTGAAAAATCACCGCCGCATAGCTTATATATCCTCGACGCGTGGGCACCGCATCCAAGCATCCCTTTTAACGATATTTCACAACCGTCAGGGTTGCAAAGCGGCACAAACATAATTCCTCTGCCGTAAAGCGCCCGCCTTGCATCAATATCAGAAAACTTGCCACCCTTTTCCAAAGCCTCACAAAGCTCATAAATAAACCGCAACAAAACGGTTGCCGTTATTCTCTCGCTTCCGTGTATGGCAGCAGTATAAAGTATGTAATCGGTCGCCCTGCCTATTTTCAACATCTTAATGTCCCGACCAAAAACACTTTTGCCTATTGAAGACAGTGATAAAAAGCTGTATCTTTCGGCTAAATCCCTCATAATCCTGTCATAACCATTGTAATCATACTCAATATGCTTTATAATGTTATCCATAGTTATTCCTCTTTCCTTTAGCGTGACAGAATTTTGGCTGTCACATCACCTCTATCTATCTTTATGCGAAACGGAGAAACGAAATGAATTTGACCGAAAAAACCCTTAACGAAAACTATTTGTATAAAGGCAAAATAATAAACCTTCGCGTTGACGATGCCGAGCTTTCTGACGGCTCGGTTGCCAAAAGAGAAATTGTTGAACATAACGGCGGTGTTTGTGTTGCCGCTATTACCGAAGCGCAAGAAATCCTTATGGTCCGTCAGTTCCGTTACCCTTATAAAGAAATAATTTATGAAATTCCTGCCGGTAAGCGCGACAAAAACGAGGAGCCGCTTTTGTGCGGAAAGCGTGAGCTTTTAGAAGAAACAGGCGCTACGGCGCAAGAATATCTGTTTTTAGGCCAACTCTACCCCACTCCGGGATATTGCGGTGAAATTATCTGGATGTATGCCGCAAAAAACCTGTCCTTCGGCCAGAGTAATCCCGACGAGGATGAATTTTTAGAGGTGGAAAAAATTCCTTTTGAAAAGGCTGTTAAAATGGTTATGTCAGGCGAAATAAAGGACGCCAAGACACAAACCGCCATTTTAAAACTGCAGGAATTAAAAAGAAACAATCAATTTTAACCAAGCTTTGAGGATGTATAAAATGTTTAAGCGTTATATTGGCGACAAGGCCTTTTATAAATACGTTTTGGCCATCGCCCTGCCTATTATGCTGCAAAACGGCATAACCAATTTTGTAAATATGCTCGACAATATAATGGTGGGCCAAATCGACACCGTCCAGATGGCAGGTGTTTCGGTTGCCAACCAAATTATATTTGTCTTTAACTTAAGCCTTTTCGGTGCCGTTTCGGGCGCGGGTCTTTTCGGCACACAGTTTTTCGGTAAAAAAGACTTCGAAGGGCTACGTTACAGCTTCCGCTTTAAAATCATATTTTGTATTCTGTTAGCCGCCTTTGGCGTAGGTTTGTTTTTGCTTTTCGGCTCTGACCTTGTACTTCTTTTCTTAAAAAACGACAGTAATGCCACCAATATTGCACTCGCCCTTAAAAGCGGCAGCAACTATCTTAACATTATGCTCATCGGTCTTGTTCCGTTTGCCGTAACGCAAAGCTATTCCAGCACCTTACGTGAGTGCGGTGAAACCGTTTTGCCTATGAAAGCCGGTATTGCGGCAGTTTTGGTTAACCTATCCTTTAACTATATTTTGATTTTCGGTAATTTCGGCGCTCCTAAATTAGGTGTTGTCGGCGCCGCTATCGCTACCGTTCTTTCCCGTTTTGTCGAAGTAACGATTGTCGTTATCTGGACACACACCCATAAAAAGCAATTCCCGTTTATAAAGGGCGTTTACAAAAGCTTCTACGTTCCGCGAAAGCTTATGGCCGATATGTGCGCCAAAGGCGCCCCGCTTATGTTTAACGAAACCTTGTGGTCAATCGGTGTGGCTATGGTTAACCAAAGATATTCCACAAGAGGCATTGACGTTGTTGCCGCAATTAACATTTCACAAACGTTTTGGAACGTCTTTTCAGTTGCGTTCATGGCAACGGGCTCGGCCATCGGTATAATTATCGGTCATTTGCTCGGAGCAGGTAAATTTTCCGAGGTTAAAAGCACAACCCGTAAGCTTATTGCTTTTTCGTTGCTTGTAAGTGTCGTTGTCGGTGTTGTTTTTCTTTGTTTTGCACAGTTTATACCCTCTTTTTACAAAACAAACGACCAGGTACGCGCATATGCAACAGGTATTATGACCATAAGTGCCTGTATGATGCCCGTAACCTCTTTTATACACGCATCATACTTCACCATCCGTTCAGGTGGCAAAGCGCTTGTAACCTTCCTTTTTGACGGATTTTTTATGTGTGCTATCACTCTGCCCATTGCATTTGTTCTCTCAAAGTATACAAGCATTTCTATTTTGCCGCTTTATTTCTGCTGTCAGGCGGTAGATTTCATAAAATGTATTATTGGTTTTTTCCTCTTAAAAAAAGGCTCATGGATAAGAAACATTGTAGGCACAGCCACAACCGAACAGCAGGAAAATTGTATACCATAAACTTGAAACAGTATCGGTTTCGTGGTATTATAACTATATAAACTTTAATTATTAGAGGTTTTGTTATGAAAATCTTTACATCTGTTGAACAGTTGATAGGCAACACTCCCCTTTTAGAACTAAAAAACATCGAAAAAAAATATAATCTTTCGGCACGCATTTTTGCCAAGCTTGAGTTTTTTAATCCTGCAGGCTCTATAAAAGACCGCGCCGCTTTGGAAATGCTTAACGATGCCGAAAACAAAGGCTTTGTAAATAAAGATACCGTAATTATCGAGCCCACCAGTGGTAACACAGGTATCGGTCTTGCTTCGGTTGCGGCCGCAAGAGGCTACAAAGCAATTATCGTTATGCCTGATACAATGAGTGCTGAGCGCCGAGCTTTGATGAAGGCGTACGGCGCCGAGCTTGTTTTAACCGACGGCAAAAAAGGTATGGGTGGCGCTGTTGAAGAAGCTGAAAGGTTGGCAAAAGCCACAAAAAACAGCTTTATCCCCGGTCAATTTATAAACAAAGCAAATGCCAATGCCCACTTTAAAACCACCGGACCGGAAATATGGGACGCATTGGACGGGAAAGTCGACATTTTTGTTGCAGGTGTCGGCACAGGCGGAACCGTTACAGGTACAGGAAAATTTTTAAAATCAAAATCAAACGATGTAAAAATCGTTGCCGTTGAGCCGTCGGCCTCTCCCCTTTTGTCAAAGGGTGTTGCAGGACCGCATAAAATTCAGGGTATTGGCGCAAATTTTGTTCCCGAAATATTGGAAAAAGATATTTTAGACGAAATTATAACCGTATCAAACGAAGATGCCATCGCAACAACACAGGCTTTAGGTAAAACCGAAGGCTTTTTGTGTGGTATTAGCGGCGGAGCAAACCTTTTTGCCGCAATAGAGCTTGGCTTACGTCCTGAAAATAAAGATAAAAATATTGTTTTAATTATTGCAGATAATGGTGACCATTATCTTTCAACAGGAGTTTTTGATTAATATGAAAAACACAACAAAAATCGTTTTGGCGGCAGTTTTTGCCGCTATTATATGTATCGGCACAGCTTTTACTGCCATTCCTTTACCGGCAAGCGGATTTTTTAACCTCGGCGACAGCTTTATACTTATCGCCGCATTAACTTTGGGCTCTTTTTGGGGCGGTATTGCCGCCGGTGTAGGCGCCGCCGTTTCAGATCTGATTTTAGGCTTTGCCTTTTATGCTCCTGCAACCTTTATTATCAAATGGTTAATGGCTATAGCGGCTTTTTATATGTTCAAAATTTTTTCTAAAACGAACGGTAAAAGTCGATTTGCATTTTCTTTTCTTGCGGCTGTTTTGGCAGAAATTATAATGATTTTTGGATATTTTGTTTTTGAATGTTTTATTTACAGCTTTGCTACTGCCGTTGCCGATTTGGTTGGAAACGCCATTCAAGGCGGTTGCAGTGTTATAGCAGGAACCATTATTTTTAATCTTTTGGACAAACTCGGGATAACAAAGAAACTTTCTTTGTTATAAAACTTCATTTCGAGGTGTAAAATGGAAGATTGGCTTTCTCGCACAGCTCTCGTTTTAGGTGAGCAGTCAATAGAAAAACTTAAAAAGACTCGTGTTGCCGTTTTCGGCGTAGGCGGTGTGGGTGGATTTACGGTCGAAGCACTCGCAAGAAGCGGTATAGGCGCTCTTGACCTTATAGACCCCGATAAGGTCTGCCTCTCTAACCTTAATCGTCAGATTATAGCCCTTCACAGCACTCTTGACGAATATAAGGTTGACGTGGCGCAAAAACGGATTTTAGACATTAATCCCGATTGCAAGGTAACCACCTACAAAACCTTTTTCCTGCCCGAAAACAAGCAGGATTTTGATTTTACAAGGTATGATTACATCGTCGATGCCGTTGATACCGTAAAGGCGAAAATTGAACTTGCCGTTATCGCTGAAGAATTAAATATTCCTATCATTTCTTCAATGGGCGCAGGTAATAAAACCGACCCTACAATGTTTAAGGTTGCCGATATTTATAAAACCGACGTTTGCCCGTTGGCCAAGGTTATGAGGACTTCTTTAAGAAAATTAGGGGTAAAGCACCTAAAAACCGTTTTTTCCAAGGAAATTCCTAAAAAACAGGACGATCAAACCCGTTTTCCCGGCTCTCTTGCCTTTGTTCCATCAGTGGTCGGTTTAATAATTGCGGGTGAAGTTATTAAAGATTTAATCAAGTAATTTAAAAGGACGAGAAAATGTCAAGAGAACTTGAAAAACACGTGCTCATAGAACAAAGTATAAATAAAAAATTCAGAAAAACGATTTGGAATAATTTTATTGCCGCAATTAAAAACTACGAGCTTATTTCTGAAGGTGATAAAATTGCCGTTTGTATTTCTGGCGGTAAGGACTCTATGGTGCTGGCCGTTTTAATGAAAATGATAAAACGATACAGCAAGGTCGATTTTGATGTTAAATATATCGTGATGGACCCCGGATATAATTTGGAAAATCGTAAGAAAATTGAAGAAAATTTAGCAATTTTGCAAATTTCTGCACACATTTTCGAATCGGATATTTTTGCCGTTGCCGATAGTGTTGACGAGTCACCTTGCTATTTGTGTGCCCGTATGCGCCGAGGTCACCTTTACGCCAAAGCTAAAGAATTGGGCTGTAACAAAATTGCTCTCGGTCACCATATGAGCGACGTTATAGAAACCACCCTTATGGGTATGATGTACGGCTCACAAATTCAGGGTATGCTCCCCCGTCTTAAAAGCACAAATTTTGAAGGCATGGAGCTCATTCGCCCGTTATACTGTGTTTTAGAGGATGATATTATTAAATGGGCAAAATATAACGACCTGTCGTTTATTCGTTGCTCATGTCGTTTTACCGAACGCGCTTCCTTTGATGAAAACGCTTCAAAACGATATGAAACTAAGCTATTAATTAAGGAATTAAAAAAGAAAAATCCTCAAATTGAAATTAATCTTTTTAACAGTATTCATAAATGTAATGTCGACACTCTTGTAGGTTATAAAATAAAGGGTGAAAATCACTCGTTTTTAGAACGTTTTAAACCTTAAAAACAGTAAACCAAAAAGCACCTATAACTTTAGTTATAGGTGCTTTTTGTTATATTAAAAAATTATTAAAATTTTTATTAAAAATTGGTGCTTTTTCCTTGCAAAAAATATGCCTTTATGATAAAATTTTAATTGGGTATATATGTGCTTTTTTAAGTTTTAAAATATAAGCAATTCGTATGAAAGGATGTATGAAAATGGCTATTGACTCCGTTAATGAGTTGTGGGAACAGATTTGCAAAGATTGTCGAATTAATAATAAAATTACCGAAGTCGGATTAAAGGTATGGCTCACTGACATTACTCCTATGATGAGTGATGACGGTGTTTTAACTCTTCTTACAAATAATGAGTATAAAAAGAAAACTATCGATATGTATTATAAAAAAATTCTTGAGCAGTCTTGTGAAACTGTTTGCGGATTACCTATGAATATTGAGGTTGTTATTAAGACTGAAACTAAAGAAAAAGAAACTATAAATGAAGAAGGATATACCTTCGAAAATTTTGTTGTTGGTTCTTCAAATAAATTTGCTCATGCGGCTGCTATGGCGGTTGCAGAAAAACCTTCTTCAAATACCTATAATCCTCTTTTCCTTTACGGAAATTCCGGTGTTGGTAAAACCCATCTTATGATGGCTATAAAAAACAGTATTGAAAAGAAATTTCCCGAAAAAAAGGTTTTATGCTTACGCGGTGAGGATTTTATGAACGAGCTTGTTCAAGCCTTCCGTGATCAGACCACCGATCTTTTCCATGAGCGTTTCCGTTCTGTTGACGTTCTTTTAATAGATGATATTCATTTTATTGCCGGAAAAGAAACAGCACAAGAAGAATTTTTTAATACTTTTAATGCTTTATATCCAGTAAAACAAATTGTTGTTACCTCTGATAGACCTCCTAAGGAAATTAAAACCTTAGAAGAAAGAATTCGCTCACGTTTTGAAAGTGGAATGTTGGCAGATATGTCACCACCTGATTTTGAAACAAGAGTAGGAATATTAAAAAATAAAGCAATTCAAATAAACCTAAAAATTGATGACGATATTCTTTATTATATTGCCGAGCAAATTAAAACTAATATCCGTCAATTAGAAGGAATTATTAAAAAACTTAAGGCTTATGATGTTGTTCACTCAAACAATATTACGTTACCGTTAGTTCAAAATTATATTCACGACGTAGTAAGTGAAACAATGCCCGATCCTATTACAGTAGAAAAAATTGTTACCGAGGTTTCAAGAACTTACAATGTTTCGGTTGAAGATATTTATTCTAAAAAGAAATCGTCTGACATTGCTTTTGCCCGTCAGGTCGCTATTTTCGTTGTAAGTAATGTTTTAGAACTTTCTTCTATAGAAATTGGTAAAAAATTTAATAAAGACCATACAACCATTCTTTATACCGTAAATAAAATTAAAGATATAATTTCAAATGATGAATTTCAAAAAAAATTAATTGAAGATATTATTAAAAATATTAAATCTTAATATTGGTTACTTACGTTTACATAAATGTTTATTTTTTTCCACATATTAACATGAATTAACAATAAGTTATCAACAATTAGTGTTAATAAAATATTAAATAAAAAATTATTAACTTTTTTGTTTTTCTTTTGTTGATAAAATTTATTACTAAAATAGTTGAAATATCAAGCTTTTAGCAGTTTTTAAACAATTTCAACACCCCCTACTAATACTACTATTTTTAAAACACTTTATATATTGGAGGATTTATTAAAATGAGATTTATTGTAAATTGTAAAACATTATATGATGCAGTTATTAATTTATCCAGAGCAGTTGCTACAAAGGCTACCTTCCCTGTTTTAGAAGGTATACATATGACTGCAACAAAAGACGGTTTAAAATTAATGGCATACAATCTTGAAATTGGTATGACAAAAACAATAGATATCACCTGTGCTGAAGAAGGCAGTGTAGTTTTTAAAGCTAAGCTTTTAGGTGATATTTTAAGAAATATGTCGGGAGAAAATGTTTCTTTTGAAGTAAACGATCGACTTATTTGTAAAATAAAATGCGGCTCTACCGTTTTTGATATTATGGGTATGCCTGCATCTGATTTTCCTGAAATGCCTTATATTGATGAATGTGAAACAGTAGTATTTCCTTGTGAAACTTTAAAAGATATGGTTCGTCAGACTGTTTTTGCTACTGCAGCAGCCGAAGCACAAAAACCTATTTTAACCGGTCTTTTATTTGATATTTGTGAAGATAACGTAAAAGTTGTAGGTGTTGACGGTTACAGATTAGCACAAAGAAAAGAGAATATTTTATTAAATAAAAATATATCTTTTGTAATTTCTGCAAAAACAATTAATGAAGCAGTTAAAATTATTACTGATGAAGACGAAAACGTAGAATTCTTTGTTGGTAGAAGACACGTTTCTATGAATATTGGTGGATATACAATAATTTCAAGAAAAATTGAAGGCGAATTTATTGATTATAAAAAAATAATGCCTAATTCTTTCTCAACCAGTGTTAAAGTTAATACAAAAGAAGTGATTTCGGTTATTGAAAGAATTTCTTTGATTATTAATGATCAATTAAAAACACCTATGAGATGTAATATCGGTAATGAAGAAATTGTATTTTCTTGTGCAACTGCACTTGGACGAGCTACTGATTCTTATAAAGTAGAAATTAATGGCGAAGCATTTGAAATAGGTATTAATAACAGATTTTTACTTGATGCATTAAAAGCATGTGAATCTGAAGAAGTTATGATTAATTTTAATGGATCATTTTCTTCTGTTATTATTTTACCAGTTGAAGGCGACGATTTTGTTTATATGGTTATGCCTATGAGGTTAAAAGCTGAATAATGGAAGAGATAAAAATACATACAGAATATATTAAGCTTGATGATTTATTAAAATTTGCAGGTTTATTAGGTTCCGGCGGACAAGCCAAGGCTGTAATTAAAGATGGCTTAGTAAAGGTCGATGGTGAAGTTTGTACAGTAAGAGGTAAAAAGCTTCGCGGTGGAGAAATTATAGAATTTAGTGGAAATAAAATAAAGGTAATATAATAAATGGTTTTCAAAAAACTGCAGCTTTATAATTTTAGAAACATAAAAGAAGCAGAAATTTTTCCTCATGAGCAAATGAACGTAATTTACGGAGAAAATGCTCAAGGAAAAACAAATTTATTAGAGGCTTTATGGTGTTTTACAGGAGCTAAAAGCTTTAGAGGTGCTAAAGATAGCGAACTTATAAAATTTGAAAATAAAACTGCTAAATTAGTATTAGAGTTTTACGATGATGGAAGAATACAGGAATGTATAATTGAAATTAGTAAAACAAGAAAAGCAATATTAAACGGTGTTGATTATGGAGCAGCTTCGAAATTAGCAGGAAAAATATATTCTATTGTTTTTTCACCAAATGATATAAGTATTATTAAAGACGGGCCAATTTTTAGAAGAAAGTTTTTAGACACTGCAATTTGCCAGCTTTATCCTGTTTATATTAGTATTTTTAAAAGATATACAAGGGCATTAGATCAAAGAAATAAAATTTTAAAAGAAATTAAATATAATCCTTTATTAGAAGAATTTATTTTAGATTTTGAAAAAGAGTTAGCTGAATGTGGAACTCAGATTATTAAATATAGAAAAACTTTTGTTAATGATTTAAATAAATTTTTACCGAAAATTTATAAAGGATTATCAAGTGGAAAAGAAAAAATTTTATTAGAATATAATTTTAATGCAAGTGAAAACAAAGAAGAATATTTAGAAATTTTAAAACAATCAAGAAAAGAAGATATTTTAAACATTTCAACTTCAATAGGACCTCATAGAGATGATTTAAATATTGAAATTAATAATGTTTCTGCAAGAAGTTTTGGGTCTCAAGGTCAAAAACGTTCTGCTGTTTTAGCACTAAAGTTAGCTGAAGCTGCTGTTATTAATAAAATAACCGGCAAAAAGCCAATTGCTTTATTAGATGATGTTATGAGTGAGCTTGATACATCAAGACAAAACTATATTTTAAATCATATAAAAGGTTGGCAGGTATTTTTAACCTGTTGTGATGAAGAAAATATTTTAAATATTGAAAATGGCAAAATTTTCAAAGTTCAAAACGGTAAAATTTCAGAATAAAGAAGGTGTTGGTAATTTATCTTCATTTAGGAAAAGAAACGGTTGTAAAATTTGAAAACGTTTTAGGTATTTTTGATATGGATACATCAACAGTTTCAAAAAGAACCAGAGATTTTTTAAATCTTTGTGAAAAACAAGGTAAAGTAATAAACGTTTCTTATGAATTACCAAAATCTTTTATAGTTTGCAGAGAAAATAAAAATATTAAAGTTTATATATCTCAATTATCATCAACGACTCTTGAAAAAAGAGTGAATAATAACATTTATTAATTAAAAAACCTTTAAAAAAGGAGAAAAATATGAGTAATAACGTAAATACGCCTGTAACAGAAAATTATGATGAAAATTCCATACAGGTACTTGAAGGTCTTGAAGCGGTAAGAAAAAGACCCGGTATGTATATCGGCTCTACCGGTGAAAGAGGTTTACATCATTTAGTTTATGAGATTGTTGATAACGCTATTGATGAAACACTTGCCGGATACTGTGATAAAATTACCGTAGAGCTTTTAGATGACGGTATTGTAAAGGTAACCGATAACGGACGAGGAATACCTGTTGGTATTCATCCGCAGAAAGGAATACCTACTGTTTCGGTAGTATTTACTATTTTGCATGCAGGTGGTAAATTCGGCGGAAGCGGATATAAAGTTTCCGGTGGTTTGCACGGTGTTGGTGCTTCGGTTGTTAATGCATTATCAAGCTGGCTTGAGGTTGAAATTAAAGACGGTAAAAATATTTATAAACAAAGATATGAAAAAGGTAATATTGCAACCGATTTACAAATTATTGGTGATACAACCGAAACAGGAACAACCGTTACATTTAAGCCTGATCCTGATATTTTTACCGACACTACTACATATGATTACGATATTCTTTTAGCAAGACTCAGAGAACAAGCCTTCCTTAATGCAGGTATTCGCGTTGTTTTAATGGATAAAAGAAGCGATTTTCCTGAAAAAGAAACAGATCTTCATTTTGAAGGCGGTATAAAGAGTTACGTAGAATATATTTTAGAAGGTAGTAAAAAAGATAAGCTTAATAGTGATGTAATTTATCTTTCAACTACAAGCGGTGACAGCACTGCTGATATTGCTTTTGTTTGGAGTACAGGATACGATACAAAAATACTTTCTTTTGCCAACACCATACATACGGTCGACGGCGGTACTCACGAACAAGGTTTTAAGGCAAGCTTAGCTCGAACAATTAATAAATATGGCAGAAACTTTAAATTTTTAAAGGATGCCGACAGTAATTTAAAGAGTGAAGATATTAATGAAGGACTTATTGCTATTGTTAGTGTTAAATTAACTGATGCACAGTTTGAAAGCCAGACTAAAGCAAAGCTGGGTAACACATCAATAGGAACATTAGTTAATAACCTTATTGCTAATAAATTTTATGAGTTCTTAGAGGATCATCCTGCTGAGGCTAAGATAATTCTTGATAAATCTATTGCTTCTTCAAATGCCCGTGAGGCAGCACAAAAAGCACGAGATATGCAGAGAAGTAAAGCAAGTATCGGTAATAAAGTAAGAATGCCTGAAAAATTAACCGATTGTATTTCAGACGATGCCACCAAAACCGAAATATTTATTGTTGAGGGAGATAGCGCCGGCGGCTCGGCAGTTGACGGAAGAAACAGTACCTATCAAGCTATACTTCCTTTGTGGGGTAAAATGCTTAACGTTGAAAAAGCAAGGGTCGATAAGGTTTATGGAAATGATAAGCTTACTCCTGTAGTTATTGCTCTTGGTACGGGTATTGCTGAAAACTTTAATATTGAAAAGCTTCGTTACGATAAAATTATTATTATGGCCGATGCTGACGTTGACGGATCGCACATCAGAGTTCTTTTATTGACCTTCTTCTTCAGATATATGCCTGAGCTTATCGAAACAGGTCACGTTTATTTAGCACAGCCACCCTTGTTTAAAATTTCAAAGGGTAAAACCCATTATTATGCTTTTTCTGATGAGGAAAGAGATATGTATATTGCAGAATTAGGCGGCAGCGCTGATATTCAGAGATATAAAGGTCTTGGTGAAATGGACCCCGAACAGCTTTGGGAAACTACAATGGACCCTGTTACCAGAACTATGCTTAAGGTTTCTATGGAAGATGCGGAAAAAGCTGATGAAACATTCTCAATGTTGATGGGTGACGATGTTGAGCCGAGAAAGAAATTTATTGAAGAAAATGCTCAATTTGCTCACGACCTTGACATTTAAGGTGTTAAAATGGACAAAAAAACAGTTAAATTAACCTATACGGTAAATAAAAAAGAGGCTTTAGCGGCCTACCGTCTTTCTGGCGAGGAAAAAGAAAGAATAAAGAAAAACCGTAACACAACAATTTGGTTTGTTATCATTATGATAATGTTTGGTTTTAATATTTTTTCAACTTTAACCTCTGATAAAGTGCAAAATTCTCAAATGCAGCTGATAACCTGTATAATTTTTGAATTAGTTTGTGTTTTCTTTATACTTGCCACTTGGTTTGGCGGCACAAATACCGAGAAAAAATATGCGTTATCCTTTGCAGACGGGACAGAACACAACGTTTTAATAAACAAAGACGGAATTTCCTTTAATATTGGTAGTATGGAAAGAATTGTTTTAGAAAAAGATGATTTTTCAATTATAAAAAGCAGTGAAATTTTTCTTATTACCTATAATGGAAACAAAAAACTGATAATTCCTATAAGAGTAATTTCAGACGAAGACAAAGAACTTATTATTAAATTTATTGGATGACTCAAAAAAGAGAGGTAAATTCTAATGAGCGAAGAAAAAAAGGTTTCTGATTCGGCATTTATTAATGATGAAGAACAAAAAATAGTGCCGGTGGAAATTACCGATGAGGTAAGAAGTAGCTTCTTGCAGTATTCGGTTTCGGTATTGGTAAGTCGTGCTTTACCTGATGTTCGTGACGGTTTTAAGCCTGTTCATCGCCGAATTCTTTATACCATGTATGAAAACAATCTTACTCCCGATAAGGCGTACCGTAAGTGTGCTGACACCGTCGGTACTGTTCTCGGTAGATACCATCCGCACGGCGACGCCAGTGTTTACGACGCTATGGTACGTATGGCGCAGGATTTCTCATTACGTTATCCTATGATAGACGGTCATGGTAATTTCGGTTCTATTGACGGTTATCCTGCCGCTGCTTACCGATACACCGAGTCGAGAATGAGTAAAATCAGTACTCATATGCTTGACGACATAGATAAAGAAACCGTAGATTTTATGCCGAACTACGACGACCGTTTAAAAGAGCCCGTAGTTCTTCCCGCCCGCTTCCCTAACCTGCTTGTTAACGGTAGTATGGGTATTGCGGTTGGTATGGCAACCAATATTCCCCCTCATAACCTGGGTGAAGTTATTGATGCTATGTGTTTGCTTATCGACAAGCCGGAGGCAGAATTAGACGAAATTTGTCAGTTTATAAAGGGACCTGACTTCCCTACCGGCGCACTTATTATGGGCCGCTCAGGTATTCGTGCAGCTTATGCTACCGGCAGAGGTAAGGTTGTAATGCGTGCAAGAACTGAGATTGAGGAAACCCGTAACGGCAGATTTAGAATTGTTGTTACTGAAATTCCTTACGGCGTTAATAAAAAGCAGTTGGTTAAATCTATTTACGATTTGGCTGCCGAAAAGCGTGTTGAAGGTATTGACGACGTTGTTGACCATTCTTCAAAGCGTGAAGGCGGTATAAGAATAGTCGTAGACCTCAAAAAAGATGCAAATCCGCAGGTTGTATTAAATCATCTTTTCTCAATGACACAGCTTCAGACCTCTTTTGGTGCTATTTTACTTGCTCTTGTTGATGGTCAGCCCAAGGTGCTCACCTTAAAACAGATGTTAGAGCACTATATAAACTTCCAGTGTGAAATTATCGAAAAGCGCACCCGTTATGATATGCGCAAAGCAATGGAAAGAGCTCACATTTTAGAGGGCTTGAAAATTGCTATTGACTTTATTGACGAGGTTGTTAAGATTATCCGTTCAAGCCAGACAATTCAGGAAAGTAAGGATAGACTTTCTGAAAGATTTGACCTTGATGATATTCAGACTACTGCTATCGTTCAGATGCCTTTGGGTCGTCTTGCCGGTATGGAAAAAATCAAAATTGAGGAAGAATTGGCTCAAAAGAGAGAATTTATTAAGGAATGTCAGGCTATTCTTGCCGACCATTCACGTGTTCTCGATATTGTTAAGACTGAGGCATTAAATCTTCGTGACAAATTTGCAGACGAGCGTCGTACCGAGATTACCGCAGTTTCAGGTGAGGTTGATATTGAAGACCTTATTCCTAACGAAGAATGTGTATTAACCAAGACGGTTGAGGGTTATATTAAACGTTTACCGTCCGATACATACAGCACTCAGCATAGAGGCGGTAAGGGTATCACCGGTATGACCACCCGTGAGGGCGATATTGTTGAAAATATGTTTACTTGTATGTCGCACAACTATGTGATGATGTTCAGTAACCTTGGTAGAATGTATCGTATTAAGGCATACGAAATACCTGAGGGCAGCCGTACGTCAAAGGGCATGAATCTTGTAAACATTCTTCCCTTAATGCCGGGCGAAAAGATTATTAATATCTTACCTCTTGACGATAAGATTGACCTTGAAAACCTTTTCTACATTTGTATGATAACTAAAAAAGGTACCATTAAGCGTACCTGCGTTAGCGCATTTAAGAACGTTCGTAAGACCGGTATTATTGCAATTAATATTGATGAGGATGACGAGTTGGCTTACGTATGTCGTACAAACGGTGATGATGAGATAATGGTTGCTACCAAGAAGGGCTTTGCTATTAAGTTCAATGAAAATCAGGCTCGTGAAATGGGTAGAACTGCAAGAGGTGTTCGCGCAATCAGACTTCGCGAAGGTGACGAGGTTGTCGGAATGGTCGTTTGTGATGAGTCTAAGGAGCTGCTTACCGTTACCGAAACCGGTTACGGACGTATTAGCAGCATTGACGATTACCGTCTACAATCAAGAGGCGGTAAGGGTATTACAAACTATCGTACCTTAAAATACGGTGACGTTGCCTCTATCCAGACTGTCGATAATGACGATGATATCGTAATCATCACCTCAAACGGTATCATTATAAGAGTTCCTGTTGAGGAAATTAGCCGTTTTGCAAGGCCTGCAAAGGGTGTAAGGGTAATGCGAGTCAAGTCTGAGGATGGCGAGCGTATCTTGTCGGTTGCAACGGTTGAGCATGATAGCTCTGAGGTTACCGACCATCCCGAAGCCGCCGAGGCCGACGCAGGTGACGTTGGTGAAGTAAACGACGCCGAAGAAGCCGACGAAACGGTTGTTGATGAAGAATAAAAAAAAAGAGTTGCTTTATAGCAACTCTTTTTTTGTTTTAAGGTAGGGAAGAGCAAATATAGAAAAAATAAACAGCTGGATTATAATAGAAACAATACAACGCAACAAAAGGATAGGAATGTTTTTTGCAATAATATAGCTTAAAAACCCACCTGATAAAGATACACATAATGGCTTGAAAATGTAGTTTACATAATCTATTTTTATTTGTGCGGTTTTTAGCAGTTTTCGGCTATTTAGTGTTGATGTGAGCGTATTGCTTATTAACATAATACCTAAATATCCTTTAACGCCAAAATGAGGCAAAAGAAAAAACACAGCAGCTATTCGCAAACAAGAGTCGATACAGTTATATTTAAACATACTCACCTGTTTATCTAACCCCTTCAACATTCCTGCGGCAACGCTTTCGAGGTACATAAACGGGATTATTGGGGACAGAATTTTAATAATTTCGCCAACATCCTTACTTTTGTATATTATAAGCCCGATATCCTCGGCATTAAACATAAAAACAGATGCCACAAAAATCGAAAGCGACAATGTTATGTAAACCGAACGACCGACGGTTGAACGAATTTTTTGTGTATTACCCAGTGCCGCAGCTTCAGACACCTCTGGCATTAGCATAGTTGAGAGAGACGTTAAAAAGGATGCCGGAAAAAACAAAATTGGTAACGCCATACCTCTGATGGAGCCAAACAGTTCAAGACTGCGTTCGCGTGAGCCGTTATCTAAGGACATTCTTGACGGCACTAATAGGTTTTCTATTGTATGTAAAGCTGTTGACAAATAGCCGGTTGCCGTAATTGGTAGCGCAATATTGAATATTTTTTTGTAAAATTGGTGCGTTTTTGCGCCAATTTTTATTTTTTTGACGTCTTTTAGGTATAAAAGCCAATTAATTATAAACGAAGCTGTTTCGGCAACGGTATCTCCAAAAAGAACGGCGGCAGTACAATATTGTAGACCTTTCGTGGCATAAAGCGACAACAATATGCAAATTACGGTTATTCTTATAAGCTGTTCGGCTATTTGCACTAATGATGGCTGGAAGGTTTTACGGCAGGCGATAAAATAACCTCTCGCGCAGGATGACAAACCCATAAACGGCAATGAAAAGCTTAAAATTTTTAAAGAAATAGTGGCGCGAGCATCCTGCAAAAGCGTTTTTGCAATAAATTCTGCTCCAAAAAATACGGCGCACCAAGAAGCAAAAGCAACACATATAGTGATAAGTGTAGCGTTTCGCATAACACGGCGTACTGCTGCGCGTCCGTTGTTAAGGTTTTCGGCTACTAATCGTGTTACTGCGGTGCAAACGCCCGATGAGGCGAATGTTGCAGCAAATATATAAACCGAGAAAATCAACTGATACAAACCGATACCTTCAGAGCCGATTTTATCGGCAAGATATATTCTAAAAACAATTCCGCTCAACCTTAAAATAAGCGAGGTTGCAACTAATACTACAGTATTCTTTATAAAAACAGTAATCTTCATCCCATCAGTCCTTTCTTAACTTTATGCACACATTGGGACAAATATTAAAGTTAAAACCGCATAGAATTGCCTTTTTCGGTAAAAATAGGACAAACAAAGGAAAGAGGAAATAGCTTGATAGGTAGTTATAATGTTGATTGCGCATCGCTTTCGAGCTTACTTGCAACCGATTTTAATTTTGATATTGTAAAAAGAGAGTTAATAATTGCCGACCGAAAAACAGTTTTGTTTTTTATGGACGGCTTTATTAAAGACGAAATTTTTGAGAAAATTCTTGAGTTTTTATATAAAATTAAGCCCAAGGAGCTTTCAAATATAAAAACGATGCAGGAGTTTTCACTCCAAAAGATGCCGTATGTTGAGGTCGATTGGGAACAGGATAACCAAAAAATAGCGACGGCTATCCTTTGCGGTCAGGCTGCTATTATTATTGATGGCATTTCTGACGCGTTACTTGTCGATACAAGAACCTATCCTGTTCGTTCAATAGGCGAGCCTGAAAAGGACAAGTCGTTAAGAGGTTCACGCGACGGTTTTGTTGAAACGCTGATTTTTAATACTGCTATGATACGTCGAAGAATAAGAGACCCAAAGCTTCGAATGGAGCATATGCAGGTTGGCAAAGCGTCAAAGGTTGATGTAGTTATAAGCTTTATGGACGGTAAAGCCAATAAAAAGACGGTTGAGAAGCTAAAAAAACGGCTTTTATCCATCGATATATCCGGAATTTCTATGACATCGCAGGCGTTGTCCGAGGTATTGGTGCCCACAGCGTTTTTTAATCCGTTCCCAAAAGTGAGGTTCACCGAGCGCCCCGACTTTGCGAGTGCGTGTATTTTAGAGGGCAAAATTGTCTTGTTAATGGACAATTCGCCGTCGGTTATGGTGTTTCCTAACTCGTTAGGCGACTTTGCAAAGGAAACGGATGATTATTATTTTCCACCTCTTACAGGAACGTATGTTCGAATTATACGTTTTCTCGTTTCGATTTTGACCGTTATTATGACGCCGATTGTTCTCATTTTGATGAATAATCCAAATATAATTCCGCAATGGCTACACTTTGTTAATACGAAACACGAGTACACGCTGCCTATATTTGCGCAGTTTTTAATTTTGGAGTTTGTGACCGACGGACTAAGATTGGCTTCATTAAACACACCGAACGCGTTAAATAGTTCTCTTGGCATTATCGGAGCGCTGCTCTTGGGTGAAATGACGGTCAATGCAGGCTGGTTTGTGCCCGAAACTATTATATATATGTCATTTGTAGTAATAGCATCGTATGCGCAGCCGAGTCTTGAAATGGCATATGCGATGAAGTTTAGCCGCATAATTTTACTGTTTTTATCGCAGTTTTTTGGGTTTTTGGGCTTTTTCGGTGGACTTTTGGCGGTTTTACTATTGGCAGGCTTTTCAAAAACGCTTAGCGGTCGCTCGTATCTTTATCCTTTAATACCGTTGAATATTAAGGAATTTTTCAGACTGTTTGTGCGAACCGGTATAAGAAACGTTAAACCAAGTCATTAAGAGGAGTAAAAAATGGATATCTTTTTACAATGTTTAAAAGCTTTCATTGTTGGTGGCATATTTTGCGTTATTGGTCAAATTTTGATTGACAAGACAAAATTAACCCCTGCGCGAATATTGGTTTCTTACGTAGTATCGGGCGTAATTCTTACTGCGCTTGGAGTTTACGAGCCGCTTGTAAAGTTTGCGGGAGCCGGCGCCACAGTACCGTTGACGGGCTTTGGATATACTTTAGCAAAGGGTGTTGAAAAAGCGGTTGCAGAAAACGGGTTGGTTGGGGCGCTAACAGGCGGATTGACTGCGACGGCAGGTGGAATAGCGGCGGCTATTACGTTTGGCTTTTTAGTGTCGTTATTTGCAAAACCTCATATAAAATAATTAAATGTTTCACATGAAACAAACAAGAAAAAATATTCTCTGTTTCATGTGAAACATTTTCTTTTGCTCTTTACAAATAAGAATAATTTGATATAATTATTGTATGAATGAAAAGTTATCTTGTGGAGGAAAGCAAGTGGGCAAAATTGTTGCTATAATAAATCAAAAG
>JAZRNK010000143.1:0-2172 GCA_045648145.1 Acutalibacteraceae bacterium
ACTGCCGGTAACAAGCTCCATACTATCAGCAATCTTTAAAAGCTCCTTAGCGTTTGTTTTAAAGGCATTAGCATCGGCAAAATTATATGCCTCAAGCATTTTACTATAAACATCCTGTGCACGATTGGAAAGCACCTGCTGTAAAAGGGCTGCAAGGTCGTAAATATAGCCCTCGCTATGCTTAAGTAATTCATAATCCTGCAACAAAAGCTGTGCAGCTTTTTCGAGCTCTTTTTTATCGTAGCCTATAACTGAATTACCCCAAGTGGACGCCGCCTTGATTTCCAGTGAGGGACGAGCATTAACAACCGACTCGGGCGCACCTTGGCCAAGCATATTAAGTTCGGCCTTATAAACGGTGTTTTTAAGTATTTCCCAAGCTTTTTGACAAGCCTTCGAGCAAGCACCGTAACGTCTTTCACTATAGTTGTTTAACCATTTATCAAGGTCGATTTCCTGCATTTTGGTATCTGAATCATCCTGCCAGATGCTTTCAAATAAAAAGTCGTATAAAACGGGGTTGTTTTCACTCGCTTCGGGGGTTATACCGATACCCGCTATTTTTTGGCAGGTATTAAATGCCTCGGGGATACCGATAGCCATATTATCGAGGTGACCATGAAGGCCCATTCGGCCGCCGAAGTTGTTAAGCATACAGTACACCCACGGCGTATTATCAAACTCTCTGGAATAGCCGTAGGAATTGTTGCCCTCTTTACCCTCTTTATATCGCGGTAATTTTTCGGCGTAAAGGTCTAATATGAGCACGTGGTCTTTGCCGTTCTTAACGTCTGAAAGGCCTGTCAACAGTTCTGATTTGGGATTGCCCTCCCAAGACTGAATGAGCCAGACTGCCCTACTGTCAAACTCAAGCATTGTATTAAGCACGATGACCGAAATATCACGCACGTTCATTCCTGCGGTGTTGCCACCCTCATGGAACGGGTCGGTAGCATAAAAATAGCTATAATCACCGTATACTTGTCTTTGCGCTTTATAGAATTTTTGCGCGAACTCCTTAAAGGTAGCAGACGTGGTTTTTAGCATATAAGGGCGCATAAAGGCACCCCAGCTACCCTGCGGTATTACCTCGGCATCAGGTATTTTAGAGGTGATATCAATCGGCACCATTCCGCTATAGCCCTGCAGTACAGGTTGCATACCGAGTTTTCTCATTTTAAGTTGGTTTTTACGCGCTAATTCAGTACGCTCATAAAACCAATTATCGTGAACGGGACCGCCAAAGCCAAATATATTTGACATATAAGCCCATGCATAGTAAGCGGGGCCTGTGATGAAGTTTTTAATTTCGTCGTGGGTATAGCCTAAATCGGTTAAAAACCTACGCCAAACCTCTTCTTGAGCGGTAATATCGAGCACTGTGTTGACACCGTTTAATGCCAACCAATCAAGCTCTTTTTGCCACTGCTCCTCGCCCCAGAACGCCATTGTGTAAGAATGAGTACAGTAGTTATAGGCGTATCTTATTTTAGCCTTAGTTTCTTTAAAAATTTTTTCATTTAGCACAACAGGTGTTGAGGGCATACGCACCTGGTCACCCACCTGAGAAACATGGACTTTGCAGTAATATTTTAAATAATAATTAAGTCCCATAGCCAGTGACACACCATTGTTACCAACAACGTTCACCTTGCGGTTTTGAGTGGAAATTTCGAAATAATCGCAGTCGTTACCTTTAGGGTTAGGTGCCAATGAAAAAGCAAACCAAGACTTATAATTTAAACCTAGACGTCTTTCGATTATGCCATAAACCTCATTTATTGTATCCTGCTCGGTTATTTTAAGGTTATATTGTGAATTTTCAAAATCTTCAACATCAATTTCTGGTGGGGTTAAATTCTTTGTGTTACTTTTTGCACCGTCAATTTTTACGTCCTTTATTACCGCCTCAACCGATGCCGAATTATAATATACATACACACGGATAATTCTTGCCTCTAAGCCGTTACAGTTAAAGACATCGCCTGTTTGCATATCACAAGGCTTATCGTCGGTTTTTTGCGCTAAAAGAGTGAAATTTTTACCGTCAAGGCTTGTGTAAACAAAATACTTACTATAACCCTCTTTATCGGTGAAAACCGAAAGTGAGTTGAGATAATAATTTTCTTTTAAATCAAAGTCTTTATACGCGGGATAAAGGTCGGTTCTTTG
>JAZRNK010000144.1:0-12837 GCA_045648145.1 Acutalibacteraceae bacterium
TTACTGTTGTGAAGCATATTGGCAACATGGTTAAGACGCAGGTCATTAATAAACTCCGATACCGTAACACCTATGTATTTTTTCATGCTTCGGCAAACGTGCTCACGGCTTTTTTTGGTTAAAGCGTACATCTGCTCGCTACCCTTAATGTAGTTTCCGTCTTTCCGCATTTGCGTACATAGAGTCGTAAGCCACAGAGGGATATCGTCACCGCTTGCATGAAAGTCCGAAAAATACATTGTGAAAATATCCAAAAGCAGCACCCTCAACGACGTTTTCAAAGCCGCCACGTCGGTGGTAGGAATGGCTTGAATTGAGTTCATTCTCGTTTTAAAGACTGCAAACTCTCCCGAGGTTAACCTAATACTTGGCGGAAATTTTGACTCTAAAAGCTGGGCTGAATTGAAGCCATCACCCAAAAATTCAAAAACGGTTTTTAGTGTGTTTGTAGTAAAGGTAATATTGAGCATCGAAAAGGGCTCGCCGCCGATAGAGGCATAATCGTGAGTGTCACTTGGGCGTATAAATACCATATCCCTCGTTTTTAGCGGTATCACCTTACCGTTAATAAGATGCTGCGCCTTGCCCTCTAAAACTAAAAATATCTCGTAATAATCGTGGTAGTGTGGACGAAAATATTCGGTATCACTCACAATATGCCGGTACATTATCTCGGTACGCATATCAACAAAGCGTTCGGCAGTCAGAAGCTTGGCTTCCAAACAAATCACCTCTTTTTTAAAATATCACAATACCATAAATATTATACCTTATAAGCGGTTGATTTTCAACCACTTTTATACTAAAATAAATCTATGGAGGTGGTATTATGCCATTAATCACTAAAAAAGTTAGCAAAATGATTGAAATACTTAACGGTTTGAAGGCCATTGGCGTTCAAAAAATCGAAGGTTTAGAGGCCGTCGAAAGCGGTTACAAGCAGGGCCACACCCCACCTGAAGAGGGTTGGGCGCATTTAACCACAATGCACGGCGCACACAAGCATTATTGGATTCGTGGAAGCTTTAAAACTCCCGCAGCCGAGGAAGGCTACCGTTACCGACTCGACTTTCACACCGGTATTGGCGGTTGGGACGCAGTTAATCCACAGGGTATTTTATACTTGAACGGCAAAATGGTTTGCGGCTTGGACACTAACCATATGGAAGTTTTTGTTGAGCCCGATACCGAGTATAATTTCCACATTTATATGTATACTGCCGACAAGGACAGTCACTTTGTTTTGACCGGTAAGGTCGTTAAGCTTGACCTTGAAACCGATACTCTTGTTTACGACATGTTAGTACCCTTTGAGGCATTGGAATATCTTAATGAAAACACAACCGAGTATAAGGATATTCTCTATTCCTTAGAGCAGGCAGTTAATTTTATTGACATTCGCAACCCTTACGACGATAACTATAAAAAAGGTATTGTCGCCGCAAGAGAATTCTTGAAAAAAGAGTTCTACGACAAGATTTGTACCACCGAGGGCAAGCCGGTTGTAAGCTGCATCGGTCATACTCATATTGACGTTGAGTGGATGTGGGCGCGTAACCAAACCAGAGAGAAAATTCAGCGAAGCTTTGCAAACGCCAAGGTTTTGATGGACGATTATCCCGAGTATTTGTTTACCCTCTCACAGCCTGAGCTTTACCGCTATTTAAAGGAAGAGGCTCCCGAAAAATATGAGGAATTAAAGCAGCTTGTTAAAGACGGACGTTGGGAGCCCGAGGGCTCTATGTGGGTTGAGGCCGACTGTAACCTCACCTGCGGCGAAAGTCTTGTCAGACAGATTATGCACGGCAAAAAGTTCTTCCGTGAGGAGTTCCAAAAGGAAACGAAGGCTTTGCTTTTGCCTGACGTTTTCGGCTACAGCGCCGCATTGCCACAGATTTTGAAAAAATCGGGTGTTGATTATTTCGTAACCTCTAAAATCAGCTGGAACGACACCAACACCATTCCCTATGACAACTTCTATTGGGAAGGTATTGACGGTACCGAAATCTTTACCACCTTTATTACTGGCCGTAAGGCAGATAAAAACCACGAGTTTGAATGTCTTACCACCTACGTAGGTAAAATCGACGCTCCGTTCATATTAGGCGCTTGGGACCGTTATCAGCAAAAAGAGTATGCAAAGCAGGCGCTTGTAACCTACGGCTTTGGTGACGGTGGCGGCGGCCCTACCCGAGATATGCTTGAAAAACAACGTCGATTGAGCAAGGGTATCCCCGGTATTCCTGTTTCTAAAATGAACTTCCTTATTCCTTACCTTGAGGGCGTAAAGAAGGAGTTTGACGAAAACTGCGAAAAGCTTCGCCGCACACCTAAATGGGTTGGTGAGCTTTATCTTGAGTTCCACCGTGGAACTCTCACAACCATGGCTAAAAACAAACGCAACAACCGTAAGTCTGAGTTTGCGCTTCAAAAGGCAGAGGCTTTAAGCTACACCGATTTATTCTTTGGCGGAAGCTACGATGCCAAGGGCTTGTTTGAAACCTGGCACACCGTACTGCACAACCAATTCCACGACATATTGCCCGGCACCTCGGTAAAAGAGGTTTACGAGGGCACCGACAAGGATTATGCCGAGGTTAAGGACTATTTGGGTAACACCGTTTCGAATAAAATTGGCAGCTTAGCAAAGCAGATAAAAACCGACGGCGGTCTTTTGGTTTACAACTCGCTCGGCTTTGAAAGAAGCGGCAACGTTGTTGTTGACGGCAAGACGGTTGAATTGACCGACAGCATCCCCGCTTTTGGTTGGGCTGTTGTTAAGGGCTACAATGCGGAAAACACCGTTAAGGTTTCGGGCCTTGTTGCTGAAAACAAGTACTACAAACTGACACTTAACAACTTGGGTCAGATTGTATCAATTTACGACAAAGAAGCCGACCGCGAGGTTATTGAAGCGGGCAAGGTTGCTAACGAGTTCCAGCTTTATGAGGACCGTCCTTACGTCTACAACGCTTGGGAAATTACCGATTACTACAAAACCAAGCCTTACGTTTGGGACGCAGAAGCCGAAATTGAGCCTATTACCGACGGTACAAGAAGCGGCTTTAACGTAACGAGAAAGTATATGAACTCAACCGTTAACCAGAAAATTTGGCTTAACTCTAACAACCGTCGTATTGACTTTGACAACGACCTTGACTGGCACGACAATCACCACTTTGTAAAAATTGCCTTCCCGTTCAACATTCACACCGACAAGGCTGCTTATGAAATTCAGTTTGGTCACCTCTACCGCCCAACACACGAAAACACCGACTGGGAAAGAGCTAAGTTTGAGGTTTGCGGACAGAAATGGGTGGATATGTCGGAAACAGGCTACGGTATTAGCATGGTTAACGACTGCAAGTACGGCTTTAGTGCCGAGGGCAACACCTTAAAGCTTACCGCCTTAAAATGTCCCGTTTACCCATATCCTGAGGCCGACGAGGGACAGCACCTGTTCTCTTACTCGTTAATTCCCCATACCGACAGTCTTTACAATGCGGGTATCATTAAAGAGGCTTACAGCTACAACCAGCCGTTAGAGGTTGCTCCTATTTCGGCTCAAGGCGGTACACTGCCCGAGAGCTTCTCAATGGTACAGTGCGATGCTGAAAGCGTAGTTGTTGAAACCGTTAAAAAGGCTGAAACTTCTGACGATATGATTGTTCGTATGTACGAGTCGTTCGGTGGTCAGACCAAGGCTACCGTAACCGTTCCCGAGGGCTTCAAAACCGCGCATCTTTGCGATTTGATGGAAAACGAAATTGAGAAGTTGAACTTCGACGGCAGGTCTGTTAAGCTGCCGATTAAAAACTTTGAAATCGTTACCTTGAAGTTTAGTAAATAATTTCTAAAATAAAAAAAAGCGGATGTTTTTAAAACATCCGCTTTTTAATTTACAGAAATATTAGAACATACTGCCGAGGCCTAATGAAGAACTGCTAATCCATCTTCCATCTACCTTGTAAACGTTGATGGTTACTTCGTTCTCTTCGGGCTCGTCAAGCTCACTACCGTCAAGAGTGATGGTAACTTCAAGCTCGTAGCCTGCGGTAACCTTTGCGCTCTTATAAACCTTGCGCATATTCTTCATAATCTTGACCAGCTTCTTAGCCTTGGACTTGTCACCGTCGAAGCCGATGCTGTCTGCCATATCTTCCCAATCGTCAGAATCGTAATCTTCGGTTTCTTCAATCATGCTCTCAAGACTGTCAGCAGTACTGCGAAGCCTGTCTCTGAACTCCTTAAGGTCGTCCTTATCAAGCTCTTCCTTATCGGTGATTTTGTAGGTGTACTTATAGTTTTTGCCGTATTCGTCCTTCATATCCTCGATTGTGTCGGCAAAGTCGTCCTTTTCATCCTCAAGGTCATCCTTATAATCTTCGGTTGACTTATACAGCTTTACAAGATCCTCAAGCTCATCCTGACAGAAGCCATTACTCATATCAATCATCTTGTCGTAATCTGAATAATACTTCTTAGCATTAGCATAATCTTCCATTATATTAATGGGTGTTTTATAGTTATTGCCCAAAGAACCAAGGATTAACGTAAGAGCAACGATAACAGCAACCACGCCTACAAGACCTGCGCCACCGATAATGCCGTACTTTTTGGGGTTGGTTTTAAAAAGCTCAACGCCCTTTTTGACAAAGCCCTCAAGCTTTTCGGCAACTACGTTTATCTTATCCATAAACTGAGCCTTTTTGTCAACTTCAACCGGAGTTTCTGCTACAGTTTCTTCAACAACTGCTTCCTCAACAACTGTTTCTTCAACAGAAGTTTCAAGAATATTTTCTTGATTATTATTTTCCATATCAATATCCCCCTCATTTTATTTGCCTCAAAAAGCAATTAAAACTTTTTCAGATAAACAAAAGCACTGTTTATCCTTTAAAACAATAATACCAATTATACTGCATATTGTCAAGGTTTATTACCCTTTTTAACATATAAACCAACATATTTTTTGATGCAGTTTACGGCTAAAGCCAACACTGTAACAGTGGCGGTGTAGCCTACCATATAGAGCTTATATTCGATACTGTAAACGGCATTTATATAGTATGTCGGTGGGAAGAAATGTCCCCAAACGGTTATTATGCGCAAATCGAAAAACACGGGACACAAGGCCACCATAAGTATTACGAACAACGGAACGGTTGCCGAGTAAAGCTTGACTGATGAAAACAGTTCTTTTAAAAGCAGACAAAAGGCCGTACAACAAACACAATAAAGCGCCATACACAAAAGCTCGTTTAAAAGGGCGGTTGCAACACTTGAAGCAAACAATGCCAAAAGCACCACGACGGCGATATTGACTATTGCTATCAAAATACATCCCGACGATACAAAAATTCTGCGGTTTTCTTTAACAAGCGAAAAGGTGCCGTTTTTTTCGTCCTGCATATAGAACATTGCCGCCGACATACCGCAAAGCACCATTAAAACGGCAAGTATACCCCTTATAGGCGCGGTTAAGTAGCCGGTACTGCCCTTTGTATCAAAGGTGTCGTCAACATTGCTGAAGGTGAAAAGCTCCTCGCTTACGGCAACGTTATTATAGTAGTCCAACAGCTGCTCGTCACTCAGATTGTCGAGCGAGGTGATGTTTGTACGGGCAAAATCAATATAACAGGCCTTGGCGCAATAGTCAAACATTGCAGCGGTAAGCTTTTCGCGTGAGAGCTGTAAAAACACCGTTTGCTCACGCTCTATAACCTTGACAAACGGTTCCTTATTAGAGTCAATCCCTGAATACGCATTAATTTTTTCCTGCATACCGCAAGGGAATATCCAGGCGGCGTCGGCCTGACCGTTTTTAACCGAAGCAACGGCTTGTGACGGGCTTGAGGCGGTAACAAAATGTATCAGCGTATTATCCTCTAAAAGCTCATTTACGATTTTTGACGATATTTCGTCGGCACCGTCCTCTTGAGCCAAAACAATTTTTACAAAGCCGCTTTCCTGCTTGGCGGCAAACCCAAGTGCCAGAACACAAACGGGTATGACCAGCATAATGGCTACAAAGGTGGCTTTTTTATAGAGGCGTTTATTGAGCATCAGCGCCCATTTACATAAGCTTTGCATGGCGCCACCTCCTGACACTGCCGGTTTTGAAATTACGCGCTAATATTGTCACAGTCAAGAATAGGCCTGTAAAAATGACAATACCAAGCAGCTGCAGACCTATATTTTCACCCGTAAAATGTCCCTGCAAAAGCTCTCTTGCGACACCTGTGGGTAAAAGGCCGGATATTTTTTGCAGGCTTACCGGCAACGAGTATACAGGGTAAAAACAACCCGAAACATAGCACATTCCTAAGCTCAGGAAAAAATGCAGCAAAACGCCGCTTACAAGCGTTCCCGACAGTTCAAATATCATCATATCGAATGCCGAAACCATTATAAGAACCGCTACTGCTCTTAACAAAAACGGAAAATGCTCAAAAATGGCAGAAACCAAAAGGTCCTGCTTGCCTATCACCGTTAAGGTGACGGCGCACCCGCCGAGCAAAACCAAAACCAAAGCAAGCATTGTAATAAAATGCGCGCCAAATTCACTCATTATCTGACGAATATTGCTGTTGCCCTTTGAAATCAAAAGGCGGTTAAGCGAAAAATCCTTTTTAACGCACACCGTCACAAACGAAATGCCGAAAAGCAGCATTAAAAAGACCGTTAAACTGCAAACGTAATATTCCGTCACGGTGGCGCCCTGCAAAATGCCTAATTGGTCGACCACCAAAACGTCCGACCTTGAGAAAATGAGGTCAACGTACTCCAAACTCAGCTTGTTCATATATTTGCCTTTTGGGTCGCTTATTCCGTTTTGCGTGACCGCCTCGTTTATTCCGTAGGTGCCTTTTTCGGTATAAACAACCATATCGGTAATAAGCTCGGTTATCTCATTTTTAAACATACTGACCACGTTCTGCGAGGCGGCGCTCGTCACGTAGACAACCTTATCGACGTCGCCGTAAAGCGCTCTTTCGATAAAGTTTTCGGGCAAAATGACGTATGCCGAAATACCACCGCTTTTCAAAGCCTGCTTAGCCTCGTCGGTGGTCAGCTCTATCAGCTCCATTGCAAAGCGGGTATCGTCAAAATTCTGCAAAACCGCCATGCCAAGCTGTGTATATTTATTGTCAGTGTCACCCGTTATGGCAATTTTAAAGCGTTGCTTATCGGCACTGTTGCGGCTTAAATAAGCCATACCCGAAGCCACAACAAAAACGCCCACAAGCATTACCGCCGTAACTGCAAGGATAAACGGCAGCATTTTAAAGTTGCGTTTTAGGTGTAAGCAAAAATATTTTTTCATACTACAAGCTCTTTACCAATTCTTCAATGTTGCCGGTGTATTCAAACCCTTGCAGAACACCGTCTTTGATTATATACCATTCGTCGCAAAGCTCCAGCTCTATGACGTCATGGGTGGCAATCAGCACAATGCCGCCATCCTGCTTATGCTTTTTTATATATTCTGAAATTTTTTGCTTACAGGCAATATCAAGCGCCGCCATAGGCTCGTCTAAAATGAGTATGGGCGGTCTTTTGGCAATGGCGCAACCGATGGCCAACCTTTTTTTCATACCGCCCGACATTTTTGAAACCTGTGTTTTCAAAAAAGCGTCTATTCCAAGCATTTTTAATACGCCGTTTTCAAGCTGATAAAGCATATCCTTTTTAGAGTACCACAAGGAAAGATTGTCTTTAGCAGTAAGCTCCTCGATAAGCGGGGTGCCCTGCGGCACGTAAGCCACAAGCGCCGCTCTCTGCTTGGGGTATTTGAACAAATCCTTACCGTCGTACAAAAACGAGCCGCCGTCGGCAGACTGAACCGAGGCAAGAATGGACAGCAGGGTTGATTTACCGCAACCGTTACCACCCAAAATACCTATGCATTTGCCCGACTCGACCGTAAGACTTATGTCCTTCAACACCTGTTTAGAGCCGTATTTTTTTCTTATGCCGTTAATTTCAATCTTCATAAAAACGCTCCGTAAATAAACGCTTGGCGCCGATTAGTTATAATCAGCGCCTTGCAAATAAAAGTTATATTTTAGACTAATCTAATTACCACTGCTCTTCATAGAGGGAATCGTTAGCACTATTACCAAAGCTGTCTTCATAGTAGCTATCGTCAGAATAGCCACCGTCACCATAGTTGTCGTCATAGTAACCGTCACCATAATTGTCATCATAGTAACCGTCACCATAGTTGTCATCATAGTAACCGTCGCCATAATCGTTACCGTATGAACCGTTAATATAATACTCTAACAAACCGACAAGGTCATCGGGCACACCGGCTTCTTTTAAAGCATCGGTGATTTTTGTAAGGTCGAACTCACTTACCCACTCGTCTGCCTTGTCAACGCCTAAAACCTTATCGCTGGCGGGCAGTTTAACCTTTTGAGGTTCCTTAACTGCCGACTCGACGGTAATACCGAAAAGTACCTTATCCTTGCTTATGACGTTAAAGCTCATATTAGCGGTGCTCTCGGTACTTGCAAAGTCAAGCTCGAGGCCTAACTCAAGAAGCTTGATAGAGCTTAACATCGAATCGTCAATATCGAGAAGCTCAAGCGCTTTTTCGGTAGGCTCAACAACAAATTTACCACTTACAATGCCTTCGTCAATCTTTGAAGCATTATAATCAGTAACAGTAAGTACAACAAGCTCCTCTGTGTCTACAATAAGAGTATATTCAGCGTCGATAACGTCCTTAACCTCGGTGCCCTTGCCCTTGATAACAACGTTCTCACAAACTATCTCTGTAGCAAACTCGTCGCCGTCCTGTGCGGTAGCATAAGAAAGAATTTCCTTACCCTTTACCTCGATTGTACGGCCTACAACCTTGTGAGAGCCGTCAACATAGTCGATAATCGTAAGAAGCTCCTCATTATCGTAATCATTTTGGTTAAGGTTGTCAATAAGCTCCTCAACGCCTTCTTTATAGCTATCGTAAACAACGTCGGCATCGTCAATCAGCTCTTTATCCTCAAGATAATCGGCAACCTTATTGATGTGCTTTTTAATAGCCTTATCCTTCTTGGCTTCCTTTAAAACGTCCTTGGCAATTTTAGCAACGGTCTTGGTGTCAAGCTCAAACTCCAGCACGGTAACTTCCTGCTCGATACCGTCAACCTCAATGGTTTCCTTGGATTTTTCAACATCGTCCATACCGTTGATGATGATTTCAAGATATTTGTCAATAAGCTCATCCAGCTCTTCTTCCGACGGTAAAACCTCAATAATTTCACCGTTGGCCAAAAGCTCCTGATAAGCAACCGGCATATCGCTCTCGCTGTTGGATGCCTTAATGTACTTATCACTAAGTGTCAGAATTGCTATAAATATTTCCTGCTTATCCATATCCGAAATGGTTGATAAATCAATAATCTTTTTGCCGGATATTTCAAGCTGCATTTCGTTGGAATAGACATTGTCCTTCAAATTGGCGTTTTGCTTAATAATAACATTTTTAACCCAATTCAAATCAACATCGTCACCCATATATGACTTCAAAACGTTGAGCGCTTCATCACTTATGTTAAGCTTAATTGTAGCTTCTGCCGCGCTGTCCTTACCGTAGTTGCCGGCAAACTTACCGTAAACGTCAGTAACCTCATGCGCAGAATTCTTAAACTCCTGAAGCTCTACGTACTTGAAATAGTCATCAGCGGTTCCGAAGTTTTTAAGGTACAAGCCCTGTATTTCGGTAAAGAAAATACCAACTGCCACTGCGGCGGCCGCAATAACGGCGACAACCGAAATGAGTATGGGCAACCAAGCCTTCTTTTTCTTTGTTTTGGGCTGTTCAAACTCGGCCTCAGCAAAGCCGGTGTCTGTAGCTTCGGTAGCTACAGGCTCTGCCTGAGCCTCTGCAACGGGCTCTGCCGTTACGTTTTCTGCAACAACAGGCTCTTCAACGACCTTTTCTTCAACGACCTTTTCTTCAGCAACGCTCTCCTGAGCTACGGGTTCGCCACAAGCGACACAGAACTTTGCGTCGTCAGAAAGCTGCGCTCCACATTTAATACAAAACATAACTTCCACCAAAGCAGGTAAACCTGCTTATCTCCTCTCCATGTTTATACTTTGATTATAACACTTTTTCGACATATTTCAATACCTCTTTTTTTACAATTAATTGCTTCACTAATTGGTGAATTTACATATTAAGTTTAATGTACTCGTCAGCATTTTTATTCCTGTTCTTGTATTTAGGAAAACTTGGTGGTATAATCTAAAGGCTATAACTATATTGTAAGGGGTTTATTATGAACGCAACTCGAAGCTCGAAGGCAAAGCCGACGAATGAATTTAACATAGCTTACATAAAAAGGCAAATCGTTGCCCTGCTTAAATATGCTTTAATATACCTAGTCCCCCTGCTTTATTGGGAACTGTTGCTACGCACACAAATCGGCTTTAAGAATACAACGTTTTATTTTTTATTGTTTTTACCTGCCGAGGCGATGTTTTTAGCCACGCTTACGGGTTGGTTAAAGCCCAAATACAACCGAATTTTAACACCCGTTGTATTGCTTTTACCTTTTGCGTTTTACGTAAGCCAGCTTATATATTTCAGGATTTTTGGCTCGGTATTTTCTATTTCAATGATAGGCTTGGGCGCTAACGCCGTCGGTAATTTCGGCTGGGCGCTATGGTCGACCGTTAAAGAATCGGTCGGTTGGATATTACTCTGCCTTTTGCCTATTGTTGCGGCTGTTTTTCTGTCGCTTTGCGCACCCAAGGGCTTTTTCAAGCGTTGCCACCCATTGACACATCTGGCATCGTTACTCAAAACGGTGGTTTTATGGCTTTTGGCGGTTTTATTACTTTTGCCCTTTGGCACAGGCGACGGCTCGGCTTATGGCGCTTATTCGTCACCCTATATCGACAGCGACACCGCCGCCGACCGCTTGGGTGTATTGACCAACTCGGTGGTTGAGGTGGGCTACAAGCTTTTCGGCTCGTCTAAGGCTGACAACAACGACATACTTTTAACCCCCAGTGTTCCTGACACACCGCCGGTTGAGCAAAAGCCCGAAATTGACACCTCGCCCAACGTCATAGAGGGACTTGATTTTAACGCATTGAAGAATTTAACCGACGACGAGGGCAAACAAAAGTTATGCGAATACTACGCCGGTATTAGCGGCACCAACAAGAACGAACACACTGGTCTTTTAAAGGACTACAACCTTATTTATATATGCGCCGAGGCGTTTTCCAAATATGCCATTGACCCCGACGTCACCCCGACCTTGTATAAAATGAGTCAGGGCGGTTTTGTGCTTAACAACTACTACAATTCCTTTAAAAATACCACCACCAACGGTGAGTTTGCCTTTATGACGGGACTTTGGCCCGACGTTTCTCGCGAGGCCGATGCAGGCTCGACTGCAGGCAGCTTTGCACAGTCAGCCAAAAAGCTTATACCCTTTGCTTTGGGTAATATGTTTGAAAATAGCGGTGTAAAGGCTTATTCGTACCATAACTACAAGGGTTATTATTATTCTCGCAACAAAACCCACCCCAACTTAGGCTATTCGTCGGCAAGGTTTATGGGCGGCGAGAACGGTATGAAATTTACAACCTCGTGGCCGTCGTCCGACTATGAAATGCTGCAGCAGTCGGTTGACGATTTTATAAACAACGAGCAGTTCCACGCCTATTATATGACCTTCTCGGGTCACGGCCCGTACTCTGAGGACAACCCCGTTGCCCAAAAAAACATTAAAAAGGTACGTGAGCTATTAAACGACCGAGAGCTGCCCAAAGCCGCCGAGTACTATCTTGCCGCTAATTATGAGCTTGAAATGGCAATGGAGTACCTTTTAACAAGGCTTGAGCAGGCAGGTAAAAAAGACAACACGCTTATCGTAATTTCGGGCGACCACTATCCGTACTATTTGAGGGACAATGCTCTACAGGCGTTGGCAGGCAAAGAGGTTGAGCCCAACATTGAAAAATACAAATCAACCTGCATTATGTGGTGCGGCGGTATCGAGCCTGTGCAGGTCGATACCCCCTGCTGCAACGTTGACATTCTACCCACCGTTTTAAATCTTTTCGGTTTTAAATATGATTCGAGGCTTTTGCCGGGCACCGATATTTTTTCGACCACCACACACATCGCCATGCTTTACAACAAAAGCTTTGTGACCGACAAGGTCAAATACAACAGCCAGAACGGTAAGGCAGAGTGGTTGCCGACGGCCGACGGTATGAGCGACGAGGAAAAGCAGCAGTACCTTGACTACTGCATTGCCGTTACCAAATCACGCTATACCGCATCGCTTGAATTGATGAGCGAGGATTATTTCAGATTTGTTTTCAACTGTTTAAAAAGTGAGTAACAAATCCATATGATATCTAGTCTTATGAACAGTAAAAAAGAAGCACGGTTTTCGTGCTTCTTTTATTTTTGTCTTATACCTTTAAAACTTATAATATGTTAATAACTATTTTACTTTTCTTTACGGCATAATCTAAGGCGATTTTTGTACCGCTTTTGCGAGTGGTTGGGACGTTTTGTCCGTCATAATATACAACACAGTAATGACTTTTGTCTATCATCTCATAATTACGCTCTACATAAGCTGCTCTGCCTGAGTTCATTATCTTTTTGGGATAATAGGTATCCTCGTAGCCTTTAAGTAAATAGTTCTTATAGTGCTCACTAATATACGGACACTCTGCTCGTACATAGACTCGTTTTATGTGCGGGTATTTTTCTTTTATTTCGGTTACTGTTTCTTGGCACAAACTATTAAAACGGCTCTTACTCCCGAAAAGAAAAGTATCAACTTGTTTCTC
>JAZRNK010000145.1:0-4863 GCA_045648145.1 Acutalibacteraceae bacterium
ATCGTTAAAGCACGAGTCGGTACCTTTATGACAAGCAGGGCCGTCCTTTTCGACAACAACCACTAATGCGTCTTTATCGCAATCGGCGGTGATTGAAACGATGTGCTGATAATTACCGCTGGTTTCACCCTTTAACCACAACTCTTGTCTTGAACGGCTGTAAAAACAGGTGAGCTCCTTTTCAAGTGAAATTTTAAGGCTTTCTTTGTTCATATAAGCCAAGGTCAGCACCTTTTTTGTGTTAGCGTCGACAACTATCGCAGGGATAAGCCCATTACTGTCAAATTTAAGTTCATCAATGTTTATCATAATAATTCCTCTTTTAAATTCTGACGGTAATACCATTGTCAGAAAGTTTTTTCTTCAAATCACTGATTTTGACCTCGCCAAAATGGAATATCGAAGCGGCAAGACCTGCATCAATGTCGGGTATTTCTTTGAAAAGTGTTACAAAATCCTCTTGGCAACCTGCACCGCCCGAAGCAATAACAGGAACGTTAACGGCATCGCATACAGCCTTTAGCATTTCAATATCAAAGCCCTTTTTAACGCCGTCGGTATCAATAGAGTTGACAACCACTTCACCTGCGCCGTTGTTGACGCAACGCTTTATCCACTCTATCGCTTCAAGACCTGTGTCTTCTCTGCCACCCTTGGCAAATACCCTGAATTGTCCGTCGACACGCTTGATATCAACCGAAATAACTACACATTGACTGCCGTATTTTTTGGCAGCCTCGGTTATTAGTTCAGGATTTTTAATTGCGCCCGAGTTTACACTGACTTTGTCGGCGCCGCATTTTAAAACTCGGTCGAAATCCTCAAGAGTGTTAATTCCACCGCCGACAGTCAAAGGGATAAATATGTTTTTAGCCACCTCGCGCAATATTTCGGTGAACAGCTGTCTGCCGTCACTCGATGCGGTTATGTCGTAAAAAACCAGTTCATCGGCACCGCAGTCGCTATAATATTTACCTAAATCCACGGGTGAGGAAATGTCGTTAAGATTTTCAAAATTAACGCCCTTTACAACCCTGCCGTTTTTAACATCAAGACAGGGGATAATACGCTTGGTTATCATTTGGCTGCCTCCAAAGCTTCTTTTAAGTCAATGGCGCCGATGTAGTAAGCCTTACCGATGATGGCACCGTATAAATTAAGTGCTCGTAACGCTTTAACATCATCAAGTGACGAAACGCCGCCCGAAGCAGTAATATCAATATTGAAACGGAGCGATAGCTCTTTGTAGAGTTCACGATTTGTGCCTTGCATTGCGCCGTCTTTCGAAATATCAGTGCAAATGATGGTTTTTACACCTAAGCCTTGCATTTTTTCGCAAAACTCGAAACAACTGTATTGTGAGGTTTCAAGCCAGCCTTTTATAGCGACAAATCCGTCCTTAATATCAACTCCAACGGCTATTTTTTCACCGTGTTTTAAAACGGCTTCTTCTAAAAATTTAGGGTCACAGACTGCGGCAGTACCTAAAATCACACGGTCAACTCCGGCATTTAAATAGGTTTCAACCGTTTCTATCGAGCGTATGCCACCGCCGATTTCAACAAAAAGTGAGGTTTCTTTAGCTATCTGACGGACGATATCTATGTTAGGGGTAGTGCCATCCTTGGCACCCTCTAAATCAACCAAGTGAATGTATTTTGCGCCTAAAAGCTCGAAATCTCTGGCAATTTCAATCGGATTTTCGCTGTAAACCGTCATTTCATTGTAGTTGCCTTTTAAAAGACGTACAGCCTTGCCGTCATATAAATCAATCGCGGGAAAAAGTTTCATTGTTTATCTCCTGACTCACAGAAAGCGCGTAGAATATTAAGACCTACGTTGCCGCTTTTTTCGGGGTGGAATTGACAACCGAATATATTGTCTTTACAAACAGCGGCGGTAATGGGTTTTCCGTATTCGGTGGTAGCAATGAGGTTATCTTTGCTTGTTTTGGCATAAAAGGAATGAACAAAATAAACGTGGTCACCGTCGTTTATGTATTTAAATAACGGGTTTTCTATTTCAAAATGTAAAGAATTCCAACCAATATGAGGGATTTTCAAATTTTTCGGAATGTCGTCTTGCATGGGTACAATTTCGCCGCTTATAAGTCCAAGACCTTTGTGGCAGCCGAATTCATAGCTTTTGTCAAACAGTAACTGCATACCAAGACAGATGCCCAAAAGCGGTTTGCCGTTTTGGGCTTCTTCTATAACCGTTTGACCTAGACCTGATTGAAAAAGCTTTTTGGCGGCATCCTCAAAGGCGCCAACGCCGGGTAAAACAAGCTTGTCGGCTTTTTTTATAACTTTAGCGTCGCCTGTAACAACGGTGTCTGCACCTATAGCTTTAAAGGAAGAGGCGAGGGAAAAAAGATTACCTACGCCATAATCAACAATGGCTATCATTAAAGTACTCCCTTGGTAGACGGAATTTCGTTTGCGTATTTTTCGTCAATAGCAACGGCGGCTTTTAATGTACGTGCAACCGATTTAAAAGCACCTTCAATTATGTGGTGAGAGTTGCTGCCATTCAAAAGATTTATGTGCAAAGTAATCTGCGCACGGCGAACAACACTTAAAAAGAATTCTTCTACAAGCTCTGTATCAAATTCGCCGACCTTCTCACAAGGAATAGGCAAATTATAAGCAAGATAAGGTCTGCCTGAAATGTCTACAGCCGTCAAAACCAAAGCCTCGTCCATAGGAATAATAGAATTACCGTAACGGGTAATGCCGGTCATGTCGCCGAGCGCCTGCTTTAAGGCATCGCCCAAAACAATACCGACGTCCTCAACTGTGTGGTGAAAATCAACATCGGTATCACCTTTACAGCTAACGTTAAGGTCAAATCTTGCATGACGTGCAAGTAAGGTCAACATGTGGTCGAGAAAACCGCAACCGGTGTCAATCTTACTTTCTCCGCTTCCGTCGATATTTAACGTTAATGCAATATCGGTTTCGTTGGTTTTGCGCTTGATTTCTGCAAATCTCATTTTAATTCTCCTAAAATTTCTTTAAGTTTTGATATAAAAATTTCCATTTCTTGTCTACTGCCAATGGTTATGCGGTTATATTCTTTAATTCTTGGCCTTTCGAAGTGACGGATGAGTACACCCTTAAGCTTTAATTTTTCATAAAGCTCTTTACCGCTTATTTTGTCTGTTTTAGCAAAAACAAAATTGGCAAGAGAGGGTAGAACCTCAAAGCCTAACTTTTTAAGCTCGGTTACGGTGTAATCGCGATTGGAAATGATTTTTTGACAGTTTCCCATATAATAACCATTATCCTTAACTGCGGCAAGACCCGCTACTTGCGTTAAACGGTTTATATTGTAGGGATTGGTTGAATACTTAATCTTTTCAAGGTCGGCTATTAGCTGTTCGTTGGCGATAGCAAAGCCAAGACGGGCACCTGCCATACTGCGTGACTTTGAAAATGTCTGAACACAGATAAGGTTATCATATTCTTTTGTGAGCTTGACACAGCTTTCACCGCCAAAGTCGACATAAGCCTCGTCAATTACAACAACGCTTGAAGGGTTGCTTTTAAGTATCTTTTCTATCTCTGACAAGCCAATGCTTATTCCTGTAGGCGCATTTGGGTTAGCAATTACTATCAGTTTATTTTGACAGTAAAAGCTCTCAGTGTCAATAGAAAAATCCTCTTTTAAAGGAATAATTGTGGTGGGTATACCGTATAACTCGGCAAAAACCTCGTAAAAGCCGTAGGTTATGTCGGAAAAGGCAACTCCGTTTTGCGAAAACGCCATAAAAGAAAAGTTTAAAATATCATCCGAGCCGTTAGAAAGAAAAACGTTCTGTGGTGCCACCTCATAAAGCTCTGCTAAAGCGGTTTTTAATTTTTTGCATTCGGGGTCGCAGTAAAGACGCAAATCTTCGATCTGCTTTGAATTAATAGCCTCTATAACGCTTTTAGACGGTGAAAAGGGCGACTCGTTGGTGTTCAACTTTATGTAAGCCTTGTCCTGCGGCTGTTCGCCTGGGGTATAGGCTTCGATTTTTTGAAGCTTATCATTTAAAAATCTGCTCATTTGTTATCACTCTCAAATCGTACGGTGGCGCTTCTTGCGTGTGCCGAAAGACCTTCCTTTTCGGCAAAAAAGGCAACACTGTCGGCAACCTTTTGTAAAGCCTCTTTTGTATAATAGGTATACTGTGATTTTTTAACAAAATCATCTACCGATAAAGGGCTCGAAAATCTTGCTGTTCCCGAGGTGGGCAGGGTGTGGTTCGGACCTGCAAAATAGTCACCCAATGCTTCGGGACAGTAACGGCCCATAAAAATACTACCTGCATTCTTGATTTTATCAAGATAATCAAAAGGATTGTCCACGCAAAGCTCTAAATGTTCGGGAGCAATTTCATTTGCAACATTGATAACGTCGTAAAGATTTTTTGCGACGATGATTTTGCCGTTATTATCTATTGAAGTACGGGCAATTTCCTCTCGAGGTAAAAGCTTCAGCTGTTTTTCGATTTCATCACTTACTTTTAATGCAAGGGTTTCGCTATCGGTAACAAGAACGGCACTTGCCATTTTGTCGTGCTCTGCTTGTGATAAAAGGTCGGCTGCAACAAATCTTGCGTCACTTTTTTCGTCGGCAATAACCAAAATTTCACTGGGCCCTGCTATCATATCAATAGATACAAGTCCGAAAACTTGACGTTTTGCTTCGGCAACAAAGGCGTTTCCGGGACCGACGATTTTGTCAACCTTGGGTATACTTTCGGTACCGTATGCCAAAGCGGCTACTGCCTGTGCGCCGCCAACCTTAAATATGCGGTCAACCCCTGCAATTTTAGCGGCGGCAAGTATAACGGGATTAACCTTGCCGTCACTT
>JAZRNK010000146.1:0-20027 GCA_045648145.1 Acutalibacteraceae bacterium
CATAAAGACCCGAGCGCCGGAATGGAACAGTTAATGAATCAGTATGCAGGTCTTGTTTATGCCGTTGTCAAAGGTAAACTTGCAGGGTCTTTCTATGTTTCAACCGATGTTGAAGATTGTGTATCAGATGTATTTAGCGAGTTTTACGCGGAGTTAGAAAAGTATGACCCGAAGATTTCAAGCATAAAATCTTATCTCTGCGTGTTGGCTCGTTATCATGCGACCGACATTGCTCGGAAACGAGAGAAACAGCGCGGGGAAGTTTCGATTTATGATGAAGACAGTTTGCTTCAGCTTGCCGACGATTTTACTGTAGAGGGTGAGTTTACCGAGGATGAGCTTCGGCGTGAGGTGCTGTCTGCGGTTAAGGAGCTTGGTGAACCCGATTCAAGCGTCATCATACGGAAATATTATTTCGGTGAGTCATCTAAAGAAATTGCTGATGCATTGAAGCTGACGGTATCCAACGTGGATACTCGTACGCACAGAGCCTTGAACAAATTACGAAAATTGTTTGGAGGTAAAGAGGTATGAAAAAGAAAATGAATGAAATATTTGATGAAGCAAAACCGCAGGAGCTTGATCAGTTCTCGGATGAGTTGAAAGCTCCCGAACTATCCCCTGAGGTACTTGCTTCTGTTAAGGGCAAGGTCTATACCAAAACAAATCTGAAGAAAGAGAAGAAAACAGCCAAAAGCGTATGGCTTCGTTTTGGAACAATCGCGGCCTGCTTTGTGCTCATTTTAAGCGCGGTCATCGTTGTGCCAATGCTGCGAGAGGATCACGGGGTTGAACCGTATACTTCCGATAAAGAGCCTTTTTCTTCTACGATTAACCCAAATGTCAATGACATTATATTGAGTGCTGATAAAGTAGGCAGCGTTTTTGAAATGATGAAAAACAACGGAACAAATCAGTACACAAAAATTTACGCTCCTGATTCAAAATATCTTAATCTTATTCCGTTACCGAATGCAGAATATTTACCGATCTACTCATCAAAAAAAGATACTCCATCTAAAGAAAGTATGCAAAATTTCATAAACGAATATGTAGATGCGGCAACAACCTTTTTTGATATAAATTCTAAAGAATACGAAATAGAAAAGGATGAACGGTGGAATGGTGATGCCTTTTATAAAGCGGAAATAAGTGAAGGCAAAAAAGGTGTGCGCTTTACTACGTCAAACAATTCAATATATTTTTATAACTATAGCATGGGCGAAAAAAGATTAAAAATAAACGGTAGCTGGATTTCGATTTTGGAATCCCACACTGATGAGCAAATTATAGAAAAGCTAAATGATACAATCACATACGTCTGTGCTTCGTTCGGCAAAGATTATACCGACATCAAGATATGCCGAAATTATTCGTATCAACAGTTAAAAACTATAACAATCTATCTCTATTCTGCACAGAATACAAATTTTCCCTTAAACTTCTCAAAGTCACCCATGACCTCTGACTATATTTGCTTGACCTTTTATACGGATTGGGGTAGTGGCAGTTATTATAGTTGGGATGGTTCAAAGGAGGAAGCTTTTTTATTAGAGGTTTCACTTTATAAAGCGTTACAAAATTGGAACGAATATTATACTGTTGATGCAAAGGCAAAAATGTTGACATTACAAGAGGCCGAAGAACTGCTTGAAAAAGGATATGTGTTCGGCGGTCACTCTTGCCCTTTGTGTATGGCAGCACAGCCTGAGGTGGATTTTAGTGACTATACTTGTGTTGATATAGAGTATGTTTCTGATGAAGAAGGAGAGATATGTATTCCGTTTTATGCTTTTTACAAATTTATTGGTAAAAGCGAATATGGTGTCGATACTTATGCAAAGACCTATGTGGCGGCGGTGCAGGTGAGTGGATACGACGAGTATTTTGAAAGCCAAAAGGACAGTCATAGCAACGGTTCTGGCGTCGAGAAAATAGAATAGAGGAAGTATGGTGAAGCTTCGTCACTATATCGCCGATACTTCATTAACACCTTTGACTACAACCGAATTTATGATATAAAAAAGCCGTGAAATTCACGGCTTTTTTATATTTCCTTATCATCTATATATTGCATAATGTCCTCAACTTTGCATTTCAAAATCTTACAAAACATTTCTATTGTATGCGTGCTTACGCTTTCATTTCGTTTTAGTCGAGTTATTTGTCCGGGGCTTATATTGTATTTTTTAATAAGTGTATATTGAGTAATGTCTTTTTCTTTCATAGTTTTCCATAATCTGTCATAGGAAATCATAAAAAATCAATCCTCCCCATTGACATAATAACCGAATATGGTATATAATTATATTAACCAATATCGGTTAATATGATGGAGGGATAATAAAATGAAGAGGATATTGTCGTTAATATTAGTGATAACTGTTGTGTTGTCATTGTCGGCTTGCGGTGGAGGCAAGGCTACAAGTAACATCAGCAGTAATTCAGATGAATCTATAATTAAACATACCGGCAAAAAAATTGATGGTGAAATCATAGCTGCGTCTAGTTTTTCTGAAGGTCTGGCTTTTGTAGAACTTTCAAACGAAAAAGGTAAAACGTATTGTATAGATAAGAAAGGTAACATCGTTTTTGAATTAGACATAGACTTATCTGTAAACGGCAGCATTAATGCAACCTTTATCAATGGACTTGCGTATGTTAACGAGGGTTTTTGTGATATAACCGGAAAAGTTACAAAACCTGCAGATATCGGAGCAACGAGCTTTTATTATGTTTCAACATTAAAAGCAGGATATATTCTTGCAGAAATTGTAACATCGGATTATTCTAATACAAATAAAAAGCTGGGTGTTTTAAACACAAAATTTGAGTGGACTGTAGAGCCAAATGAGAATTTGTATAATGAATTTGCTGATGAATATGGATATAGTCAAATTAGTAGTGCATTAAACACATCAGATTATGCTGTTGGAGATTTATATTATAATACCACTTTAGAAAAAGCACTAAATTTAAAAACCGGAGAAGTAATAAAGGAAAAAGAAAAAATTGGTACAACAAGTTCTTCTGTATGGGTTTTAGGTAGCAATGCCACACAATATACCGGGTACTATCTTCCTGGTGAAAGTTCATATTTGAGTGAAGATAGGCTTATATTAGATTTGACTAAAAATGGTGTAGTATGTAGCGCTAGTTCTTTTGTTAATGGTAAGGCCGCTATAGTATATCGTAATGTAAATGCGAATAAGTATTATGTAACTATGATTGATGAAACGGGAAAACATTTTTTTGAACCTATAGAGACAAAGTATAGTTATGTTGAAACCGATGGGAAATATATTTTAGTTTCTGATACAAAAATGGGAAGTGCCGATTATGCAGAGGTTTTTAATGATAAAGGTGAAAAAATGGGAGAAATAGATGTATCTAAAGATACGAGTATGAGTTACCATTTTTATCTTGGTGATGGTGTAATTTTAGTGCGAGCCGGAATTGTTAACATGATGTCGGGATACAGAGGCAAAGCGTTTTATTTGGATGCTAATTGTAACAACTTATTTTGAATGGTTTAATAAAACAAAAAACAGATATTAGGGTGTTTAAATAAAAACCTTTTGGTTTTCATCCAGCTCTTTTTGTACACAAAAGATATAAAAAACCTCGTTCTTAAATTACGAGGTTTTCTTTTTACTTTTACGCACTTTAAGCTAAATAGCATTTCCATCATTTACATTTGAGTTATGTAAACCGATATGTTATAATTTATGTGCCGGTTGTTATGTGCTAAATTTGTCTGCAGACATTATGTGCCGTTGTTTATTTGGGCGGTTGGCTATAATTTGCACAGTATATTATTAAATGATTTGGAGGCACTAAATAATGCTTAAAATAATAAAGCTAAAGAAGCTCTTTATATCTATGGTTGTTGTGATTTTAATAGCAGCAACATTATCTATAACTGCATCCGCCGCTTCGACTCACAAGGTTGTTTACGGCGATACTATGTGGAAAATCGCTGTAAAGTATCAGGTTGGCGTAAGTGAAATTATAAATGCAAATCCTCAGATTTCAAATCCTGATTTGATTTATCCCGGTCAGCAAATCAATATTCCTACTGTTGATTTGTCGGTAACTGAGTTTGAAAAAGAGGTTGTAAGACTTGTTAATGAAATCAGAGTGAAAAACGGCTTAAACAAGCTGATTGAAAATTGGGAGCTTAGTCGTGTGGCGCGATATAAATCACAGGATATGAAGGATAATAAATACTTCTCACATACAAGTCCGGTGTACGGTTCACCGTTTAATATGATAAGAAATTTCGGTATTTCTTGCAGAACTGCCGGTGAAAACATTGCAAAAGGTTATGCGACACCGCAAGCAGTTGTCAACGGCTGGATGAATTCGTCGGGACACCGCGCTAATATTCTGAATGCGTCATATACTCAAATTGGAGTGGGATACGTTTCAGACGGTAAGTATTGGACGCAGATGTTTATCGGGTAGTTTTCTTTAATTAACTATTCGCTTTTATATTATCAATTTAATAAAGCTTTTGAAAAATTTAACAATCTTTACCTTGTGCTTTTTTAAAACAGATGTTATACTAATAAAAAAGCAGTGGGGGAAAAATATGCCTAAACTTATTGAACAGATAAAACATACAGTTGACGTTACTATTCCCGATAAAGAAGAACTGACACACGGACTTCATCCTAAGGTTGATTATATTCTTCTTGTTTTACGAAATTTATTTGTTAGTGCTGCAGTTTTGCTGTTTTTGATGTCGTTTTTTATTGATAGCATTCATAATTTATTAAGAGCTGTTGCTTATTTTTCCGGCACGGGCGCTTATCTATTTGAATGTTTGGCGGTTACCGACTGTTTTAAGACCAAGGTGCCCCATACCGAAATGTTTATGGTATACTGCTTTGGACCGTTGTATTTGTTAATGGGTTTAAGCTACATATTTTTACATTAATAAAAAGCAAAATTAAGGTTTAACCTTAATTTTGCTTTTTTATTTGGTTATTCAATATAAGCGGATAGCTAATAACTTCATTGCCGTCGAGGTTTTCCTTGTGCATATCAACGGCAGTTATTTGCTGGTTGTAGTAGGTTGTGTAGTAGTAAACACCTTTGACGGTGTCGCAGCATGATGTGTAAATTGAGATTTCATACTCATTGTTTTGAAGCCTGCAACAACCGAGGGTTTGGTTAACAGAGCCTAAAATATGGAAAAACTGACTGATACTTTTTTCGTCGCAAAGGTTTTCGGGAGAGTTTAGTTTGGTGAATGCCGCCCGTACAAATCTTGATTGTGATGACAAATCTCCCGGCAACCCTAAAGCGCCCATACCCCGACTGTATAAATTTAAATCAATTTTATCGGAAAACCTGTTTTGTGGTTCTGCGGCCGATAAATTTATATAATTATTCAGGTTAAACATCTGCTCACGAAAGGGTGGGTTGTTGGTCAAAACGCCTATCGGATTGTCATATACCATAAGCCCTTCCTCTACAGCCTCGACTGTTATACAATCGTGCTTGTCAGCAATTATCCAATGTAGCTGCGCGGTTGGCAATTTATCGCTAAACAGTGTGTCGGTCAGTATTAAATCTTTAAGCGTTGCCTTAACCTGCGATACGGTTGCACAGGTGCCGAGAATGAAGGGTATAAATTCAAATTGCGCGATATTAATTTTGTTTGGAGCAGGTTTGCCGTAGACTGCATTGTCCACAAAGTTCAAAGCCGCTATTGACAACCCTTTTTCGTTCATAGCATCATAATAAAGCGGAAAACCGTTGCTAACGTGTGCCATACCGATAATGGCATAATGGTTGTTTAATTCGTTTGTGTTACGGAATTTAAAACAAAAATTTCGTGGAGTGATAGTAACATTTTCACCGTAAGAAAACTCATAATCAAGCGTTCTTCCAAAACAAAAAGTTTCTGTTTTATAGGTTATTGCAGTGCACAAAAAATCAAATCCTTTATAAAAAATCATCAATATTTTTTGAAATTTACAAAAGAATATGCAAAAAAAGAGCCGTAAAAACGGCTCTTTTTTGATTAATCAATAAGTTTATTTATGTAGTTTTCTAAATCCTGCATATTTCCATTCGGGTAAAGATTTATGTCGTTTTCGGTTTTGTTGATAAGACAGTCGGTAAGCAAGAACACTTGCATACCCAAATCTTCGGCCACCATATCATCGCCGACATCGTTGCCGACCATTAAGCATTCCTCAGGACTTAAATCCAATCGTTTTAAAATTTCAAGATAATATTTTGGGTTGGGTTTACTGTAATTGATGTTCTCATAGGTAGTATAAATTTCAAAATTGCTTGGCTCAAGGCCTGCCCATTGTATACGTTGCTCGGTAGCAATGGCAGGAAAAATGGGGTTGGTTGCAAGAACGGTTTTTATACCCTTGTCTTTAAGGTTTTGTATTATTTTTTTAACAACGGGTGAAAAACCGCAGACTTCTTTTACTTTGGGAAAATCGTTTTCGTAAAACTCTCTGAAAAGCGGCTCATCAGCTCGTGCTTTTTCATCATATACGGAGCAGAAGGTGTCCCAAAACACCGTTTCATTAGTCGACCTGCCGTCGTTTCTTATCATAGCCTCGGTACCTACCCAAATGGCTTTTATTAAGCGCTCGGGCTCGTATCCGTAAGGGGCGAGCTTTGTGGCAAGTCCTTTAAAATATGCTTTTATAAAAATATCCTGATCCATAGGAAGCAGGGTTCCGTCCAAATCAAATAAAACAGCCTTTATGCTCATAAATCAATATCCTTTTAATACGAAATTAATTTATTTATACAGTAAATGGTTTTAAAAGTCAATATTTTGTTTTATTAAGCATCACAAGCCAACCCGGCATTTAGTGCAGGTTAGCTTGTGATGTGGATACATATATAGTAAAAAGAAAGAAGGACTTGTGAAGTGTTAAAGCCTGTAATATTAAGCACAACGGCGGCTACTGTCGGCAGGGTGGTTGTAAACGTTGGCATTAGCTTTCTTTTGCTTAATTTTCGCCTTTATACGCGCAATGATTCTGTCCTCGAAATCTACGAGCTTCTGCTCGTTGAAAAGACCCCAGATTATGAAGAAGGCAACACCGAATTCTAATATTGTTTGAAGTATAAACATAAACATTCTCCTTTCCGAACATTTGTTCGGTAAACTTATTTTAGCATTAAATTTTTGGTTTGTCAAGACCTTTTTTTATCTTACAAGCATATTATATATGTGTTTAAGTACTATTAAAGGGACACATTTCAACTTTTTTTAAAAAAATTTAAAATATTTGTTTTATAAAATATGTGTTAATATGTTGATATTTTTGTATTTAAAAAGTATAATAAAAAAGAATATAAACCTTTATTTATTTTAATATGTATTTTACATATATAAAGGAGTTTTTTTATGGATTGCAAACAGTTTTTTCAACAGATAAAGGGCAAGAAGATTGCCATGTGCGGAATAGGCGTAAGTAATACACCGCTTATCTATAAATTTTTGTCAATGGGTGCAAGAGTTTTTGCGTGTGACCGCCGTACTCGTGAGCAGATAGGTATCGTTGCAGACGAGCTTGAAGCAAGCGGAGCAGAGCTTAAATTGGGTGCTGATTATCTTAATAATTTAGAGGTTGATATGATTTTTAGAACACCCGGTATGCATTTCAACCTGCCCGAGCTTGAAAAGGCGAGGAACAACGGTATTGCTGTTACGAGCGAGATGGAGGTTTTCTTCGACCTTTGTCCCGCAACCATATTTGCGGTTACCGGCTCTGACGGTAAGACGACGACCACCACCCTTATTGCCGAAATGCTTAAGGCTGAAGGTAAAAAGGTTTTTGTTGGCGGTAATATAGGAACTCCGCTTTTGCCTGAAATTGAAAATATTACAGCCGATGATTTTGTTGTGGTTGAGCTTTCTTCATTCCAGCTTATTTCAATGAGAAAGGGCCCCGACGTTGCGGTAGTGACCAACGTTGCCCCCAACCATCTTGACGTCCATAAGGATATGGATGAATATGTCGGAGCCAAGAAAAATATTCTGCTTCACCAAAATGCATTTTCAAGGTCGGTGCTTAATTTAGATAACGATATAACAAATTCTTTTAGTGTTGATGTTCGCGGTCAAAAGATGACCTTCTCTATGAAAAAGCCTGTTAAGAACGGCGCTTGGTTAGGACAGGACGGATATTTGAATCTGTCTTATCGCGGACTGTCGGTTCCGCTTATGCATAAGGATGATATTACAATTCTGGGTGACCATAACGTTGAGAATTATCTTGCCGCTATATCTGCCGTTTGGGGATACGTTGGCGCTGACAGTATCATTAAGGTTGCTCACGATTTTACAGGTGTTGAGCATAGGATTGAGTTTGTTCGTGAGGTTGAGGGAGTAAGGTATTATAACGACTCTATTGCCTCGAGCCCGACAAGAACCATTGCAGGATTAAAGGCGTTTAGCCAAAAGGTTATTTTGTTGGCAGGCGGATATGATAAGCATATCCCGTTTGAGCCGATGGCGCCTTATATTACCGAAAAGGTAAAGCTTTTACTGCTTACAGGTCCTACCGCAAACGAGATTGAAAGGGTAGTTAAGGCCGACAGTCAATATAAAGCAGGTAATCCGCAGATAATAAAGGTAAACAATTTGGATGAGGCGGTTAAGGTTGCACACGAAATGGCAGTGCCAGGTGACATTGTAGCCTTAAGCCCTGCTTGCGCGAGCTTTGATGCTTATCCTAACTTTGTTGCAAGAGGTAAGCACTTTAAAGAACTTGTAAATAATATTAAATAGTTTTGGAGACATTATGGATTTAAAAGAGGTATTGGCGCGTCTTAGTAATGCTGACACAGTTGCAGGACTTGACGGTGCTTTACAAATTGCACAGGAGTATATGGCAAAATTTGCCGATACGCAGGTCTGTAACGGAAGCCTTATAGGTAAAATCAATGGTGACGGTGATTATACTGTTATGCTTGATGCTCACATTGACCAAATAGGTATGGTTGTAACCCATATTGATAATGGGTTTGTAAAGGTTGCCGCCGTTGGTGGAATTGACAACCGTACCCTTGCTGCTATGAGGGTGAAAATTCACGGAAAAGAAACCGTTTCGGGTGTTTTTTGTAGTGTTCCTCCTCATTTAAGTAAGGGTGACTCATCGGTATCGCCTATTGATGAGATGTATATTGATACAGGTCTTAATGAAAAGGCGGCCGATATTATTTCGGTAGGTGACCGAGTTACCTTTGTTCAGCCCTTTGCGGAAATGATAGGCAGTAAGGTGACGGGAAAATCGCTCGATAACCGAGCGGGTGTTTCTACGCTCATACGCTGTGCCGAAATCTTAAGCGAGAAGAAGCTGCCCTGTAATTGTGTCTTCCTTTTTAGTGATAAGGAGGAAATCGGCGGTATGGGTGCTAAAGTTGAAGCCTTTTCGTTAAATCCCGACGAGGCGGTGGTAGTCGACGTCAGCTTTGGAAATGCGCCTGATATACCTAATTATAAAACGGGTAATTTGGGTGACGGTGTTATGATAGGCATTTCGCCAGTGCTGTCGCAGGAGGTTACTAACAGACTAAAGGCTGCGGCAGAGTCTATAAATGCCAAATATCAGACCGAGGTTATGGGCGGCAGAACGTCTACTAATGCAGATGTTATCGGTGTTACAAGGTCGGGTGTTAAGTGCGGTTTAGTGTCTATTCCGTTAAGGAATATGCATACACCTATCGAGGTCGTCGATATGAACGATATTGAAAATACCGCTATAGTTTTGGCAGAGTATGTAATGAACACAAGCTGTGGGAGGAAAGACTGATGTTAAGTGAAGTAAAGTCACTTTGTGAATTGAACGGCACCTCCGGCAGAGAAGAAAAGATACGTGAATATATAATCAGTAAGATAAGTGGCAAGGCTCAGATAACCGTTGATGCTATGGGTAATATTATTGCTTTTGTCAAGGGTAAAAACAGAGCCGTTAAAAAGGTAATGGCCGATGCCCATATGGATGAGGTAGGGCTTATTATTACCGCCGTTTGCGAGAACGGAACGCTGAAATTTGCTACTGTTGGCGGCATTGACGTTTCGGTGCTTTTGGCACGTAGAGTTATTATAAATGACAGTGTTGTCGGCGTTATCTGCTCAAAGCCTGTTCATATGCTGCAAAGTAGTGAAAAGGAAAAAATGCCTGAAAAGGATAGTCTTTATATCGATATTGGCGCTGACAGTAAAGAGTCGGCTTTGCAGTTTGTTTCGGCGGGCGATACTGCCGTTTTCCACGATAAGTTTCAGAAAATGGGAAACACCTTTGTTTCAAAGGCGCTGGACGATAGAATTGGCTGTGCCGTTTTGATGGATATCATTTTAAAGGGCGCAGAGTATGATTTTTATGCTACCTTTACCGTTCAGGAGGAGATAGGCCTTTGCGGCGCTAAAACCGCCGCATTCACGGTTGACCCTGATTTTGCCATTGTGGTTGAATCGACAACTGCTTCGGATTTAGCGGGTGTTCCTGATGATAAAAAGGTTTGCTGTGTGGGTGGCGGTGCTACGGTTTCGTTTATGGACCGTGCCACGCTTTACGACCGCGCCCTTTTTGACGAGACCTTAAGGGTTGCTGAAGAAAACGGCATAAAGTGTCAGGTCAAATGCGCCGTTGCAGGCGGTAATAATGCAGGCGCAATTCACCAGACTAAAGGCGGCGTCAGAACGGTTGCCGTTTCGGTGCCTTGCAGGTATATCCATTCGCCTTCGTGCGTAGCAAGTAAGGACGATATTTTAGCCGTAAGAAGTCTTGTTGAGGATATGATAAACAAATTGGCGGCGGGCGAAATTAAATGATAACTAAAACAAACATATTGCCAAAAGGTTTTGGCAAATGTCTTGAGTTTGCCCGAATAAAAGCACTCTACAATACCTATTCGCAAAACGGTGGGGCTGAAATATTTGTTCAGACAAACGGGGCAGAGGTTACCGCGTTTTTTTCACTTGTTGGGCGCGGTGTAACTCTTATAGCTTGTGATAATGCCGATTTTTGTGAGCTTAATTCATATTTTTCGTTTTTAGGCGCAGAGGTTTTTTGTAATAAAAACTTGGCGCAAAAGCTTACTGCCAAAAGTAAAGCTACATATACGGTTTATGAATTGACTAACGAAATCGAACCTTTAGTTTTTGGTCAAGCACATAAAATTTCTGATATTTATAGTATGTTGGAATTTGGGCTTGACGGTGATATTGTGTTGCCGCCGTTTGACGAGTGGTACTGTGATTTTTGTGCAAGGTATAATCATGGCGCGGCAGAGTTTGCGGTTTATGAGAATTCGGTTGCGGTGTGCGGTTTTGCTACCGACGAAATATCATTGATAACGGGTGTGGCAACTCGCCCTGATGCACGCTGTAAGGGACAGGCAAAAGAGGCGATAAGGCTTCTTTGTGGGAAATTAAGATTTAGATATAGCGATACGAGGATAATGTCGGTTGTGTCAAAAGACAACCTTGCATTTTACGAAAAATGCGGTTTTAAGCCGATTGATAGCGTGTGCGTCTGTAATTTTTGAGGTGAAAATTGATGGAATTTTTCAAAATTAGTCAAAAATTGAACGAAATTTCGCAAAAAGCGATCGAAAAATGCCGTTCACATTTTGAAGAAATAGATAAAACTACCGAATATAATCAGCAGAAGGTTTTATCGGCGTTTATAAATAATGGCGTTTCGGAATCACATTTTGCGGCTTCCACCGGCTACGGATATAACGACCGAGGTCGTGATACGCTTGAAAGGGTTTTTGCTGAGTGCGTCGGTGCAGAAAGTGCGATTTTTCGTCACAGCTTCGCTTCGGGAACACATACCCTTACGGTTTCGCTTTTCGGTTTGCTTCGCCCGGGGGACACAATGCTCTGTTTATCGGGCCGCCCGTATGACACGCTTATTGGCGTACTCGGTATTGACGGTGAGCAGGACGGCTCACTTAAAGATTTTAATATTGATTTTGAACAGGTCGATTTAAAAGAAAATGGCGAAATTGACCTTGAGGAAATAGAGAAAAAGATTAAATCAAAGCACTATAAGGTTGCGTATATACAGCGTTCAAGAGGGTATAGCTTAAGACCAAGTCTTTCGGTTGAAAAAATCGGCGAGATGGCAAGACTTGTAAAAAGCATTTCGCCCGAAACGGTGGTTGTGGTTGACAACTGCTACGGTGAGTTTGTTGAAACAAGGGAGCCTTTGCAGGTTGGCGCTGATTTGATTGCAGGCTCACTTATTAAAAACCCCGGTGGCGCTATTGCAAGTACCGGTGGTTACATAGCAGGTAGAGCCGACCTTGTTGAAAAATGCGGTTACAGATTGACTGCGCCCGGTGTGGGACTTGAAATTGGTGCTTCACTTGGTCATACAAGGGAGCTTTATATGGGACTTTTCAGTGCGCCTCACGTTGTGGGAGAAGCGTTGAAAACTGCCGTATTTACCGCCGCATTATTTGACGAGTTAGGCTTTAAGGTGTCGCCTTCATATAACGAAACAAGAGCTGATATTATTCAGACTGTTTTGGCAGGTAGCGACGGTGCGTTGATTGCTTTCTGCAAGGGTTTACAAAGCGGCTCTCCGATAGATTCGTTTGCCAGCCCTGAGCCTTCGGACATGCCGGGATATGACTGCCCCGTTATAATGGCGGCAGGTGCGTTTACTTTGGGTGCGTCTATTGAGCTTTCGGCTGACGCCCCATTAAGAGAGCCTTATGCAGTTTGGATGCAGGGCGGTATTAATTTCCATAGCGCTAAGGTTGGTATAATGTTAGCTGCTCAAAAAATGTTGGATGAGGGATATATTAAGTTATAAAAGGGTGCGTTAAAATGGATTTTTCGGTTATTAAAGCAGAGATAGACAAATGGGTTGCAGAAGGCTTACCCGAGGCACAAATTATTGTGAGAAAAGATGGTAAAGAGGTTTTCAGACACATTGCAGGATATTCTGATAATGAGAAAACCAAGCCTGCCAGGTGGGACGATTTGTTCTGGATGTACTCTATGACCAAGGTTATTACCATGACTGCTGCAATGCGTTTGGTAGAGCGTGGAGAGTTAGAGTTAGACGTTTCGATAGACAAGTATCTGCCAAGCTTCAAGGATATAAGGGTTGGCAGAACTGTTGACAATACAGTGCCGCTTGAGGTTGACCTAACTTTAAGACATCTCATGTCTATGACCGGCGGACTTACATATACAAGCACCAACCATCCTGAAATGCACAAAGCGAGATGCAACAGTGGTAGCACAACTATGGATATAGTTAAAGCTTTCGGTCAAGGACCGTTGTTTTTTCAACCGGGTACTAATTGGGAATACAGCTACTGCCACGACGTTGTTGCAGGTATTATTGAAACGGTTTCGGGTAAAAGCTACGGTCGGTTCTTGAAGGACGAAATTTTCACTCCTCTTGGAATAGAAGATACGGCTTTCTTCCCGAATGATGAGCAGAAAGCACGTTTTGCTACCAAGTATAGATGTAAAACCGAAGAAGGAAAAGTTGTTTTCAACGTTGAGCCGTTTAGCAATGTATATATGCTCACACCACAATATGAAAGCGGCGGAGCAGGTCTTTTCAGTAATGCCGAGCAGTATATAAAAATTGTTGATGCTTTAAGTAATGGCGGTGTTGCCGAAAACGGTTACCGTTTGCTAAGTCAAGAAAGCATTGATATAATGAGAACCAACCAATTATCTGATGAGCTGGTGTCGATTTTTGAAAGAAAAACCGGCAAACACCATTACGGCTACGGCTTAGGTGTCAGAACGCTTATCGAAAACGAAAATCTTTTTGCACCGTTGGGTGAATTCGGTTGGGACGGTGCCGCAGGCTCATATGTTTCAATCGACCCTGAAAAACATATTACCATTGTTTTTGTTGAGCATTGTATGTCTCACAATGACTCGTATTTTAAAGAGCATCCGTTTATCAGAGAAGCAGTGCATGAAATTTATAAAAATAAATAGTAGTTTTAAATTTAAATTTTTGAATATTTTATACTTTATAAGCAAAAAACATTGACAGGCATTAATTTGCCTGTCATTTTTTGTGTCAAAAAATTTTCAAAAAATAATATATTTAGTAACCTGACGGATAAATGTGGGCATACTAATTTCAAGAAAATAAAAAGGGAGTATATTCATGAAAAAGATTTTAAGTTTAATTATCGTAGCCATTTTATGCTTTTCTCTGGCAGGATGTAAGCGAAAGAGTAATGGCGGAGAAATTTCGGTTTTTTATTACACCTACAGCGACACTTATATTTCGGGTGTTCGTTCAACCCTTGACAAGATTTTAAAGGACAACAATTTATCCTTTAATGATTATGATGCCAACGGTAGTCAGTCGGCACAGACCGAGCAGATTGATATTGCGATTTCCAAAGGAACGTCTATGTTGGTTGTTAACGTTGTTGACACAGGCTCAAATGATGCGGCACAGACCATTGTAGACAAGGCAAAGGCTGCCAATATACCTGTTATATTTTTCAACCGTTCGGTTGACGAGTCGGTGGTTACGAGCTATGACAAGTGTGTTTTTGTCGGCACAGACTATGAAATGGCGGGACACATGCAGGGTGAAATGGTAGGAAACTATCTTTTGAAAAACTATGACAAGCTTGATTTGAACGGCGACGGTAAAATTAGCTACGTTATGTTTAAAGGCCAAGAGGGTAATATGGAAGCCATTGCAAGAACACGCTACGGCGTTGAGGACTGCAACAAGGTGCTTAAAGAAGCCGGTAAGCCTGAGTTAATGTTTTATGATGCACAAAATGCTAACAAGTACCTTGTTGACCAGGATGGTTTATGGTCATCTGCCGCCGCAACTAACTATATGAGTACTATTCTTGCACAATACAGCGAAGGTAACAAAAATATGGTCGAGTTGATAATTGCCAATAATGACGAAATGGCTTTGGGTGCTATTTCGGCATTGCAGAGTGCTGGCTATAACGTAAAAAACGGTAAGGTTATACCTGTTTTTGGTATTGACGCTACCGATGCCGCAAAATCGGCAATAAAAAATGGCTCTATGATAGGAACTATAAAGCAGGATGCCGATGGCATGGCGCAGGTTATAACCGAAATCATTAAAAATTTCCGTGAAGGAAGAACGGCACTTGAGGGTCTTGATACAAGCCATCTTATTGGTGAATGGCGTGTAAATGTGCCTTACTCGGAATATACCGGAGAATAATCAAAAAGGATAAACAGGATGGAGAGCAAAGCAATGGTCGGTGAGCAGGTTGAAACAGACGTTTTGCTTCGGATGGAGTCGATAGAAAAGGTGTTCCCCGGAGTCAGAGCGTTGGACAAGGTTTCGCTCACTGTAAAAAGAGGCACCGTTCACGCACTTATGGGCGAGAACGGTGCCGGCAAATCAACCTTGATGAAATGTCTTTTTGGCGTTTATAAAAAAGACGGCGGACATATTTTTTTGGAAGGTCAAGAGGTTGATTTTAAAAATTCGAAAGAGGCACTTGAACACAAGGTTGCTATGGTGCATCAGGAATTAAACCAAGCTTTAAAGCGGAACGTGATGGACAATATGTGGCTTGGGCGTTTTCCGAAGGTTAATAAATTTATTCCGTTTACGAGCGAAAAAAAGATGTATCGCGAAACTATGAAGGTTTTTGAGCAGTTAGGTATAAAGATTAATCCTAAAACGGTTATGAGTGAAATTTCTGTTTCTCAGCGGCAGATGGTTGAAATTGCCAAGGCGGTTTCGTATGACTCGAAAATTATTGTTTTTGATGAGCCAACATCGTCTTTAAACGCCAACGAGGTAGAGCATCTTTTTAAAATTATAAATATGCTGCGTGACAGAGGTTGCGGCATAATTTATATTTCACACAAAATGGAAGAAATTTTGCGTATTTCAGATGAGGTCACAATAATGCGTGACGGCGCTTGGGTTGCTACGCGTCCTGCTAAAGAGCTTACTATGAATGAGATTATTCACTTAATGGTTGGTCGAGAACTGACCGACCGTTATCCGCCTAAAGATAACAAGGTTGGCGAGGTGTTGCTTGAGGTCGATGGGCTTACGAGTCTTCACAATCATTTGGAGAATGTTTCGTTTAACGTTAAAAAGGGTGAGATTGTCGGCGTTGCAGGACTCGACGGTTCGGGTAGAACCGAGCTGTTGGAAAATATATTCGGTTTGTCGGCTCGCAAAAGCGGTGAGATGTGGCTTGACGGCAAAAGAGTGCGTAACCGAACTCCGCGAGAGTCGATAAAAAACGGCTTTGCGCTTATAACGGAGGAAAGGCGTTCCACCGGTATTTTCGGTATATTGAATATTCGTGAAAACGCGGTTGTTACAAGCTTAAAAAAGCACCTTATTGCCTTGTTTTTAAGCAAACGGAAAATGAAAAAGAGCACCGACTGGTGTATAAAGACACTGAGGATAAAAACACCGGGACAGGAAGCAAAAATCCGCACACTTTCGGGCGGAAATCAGCAAAAGGTTATCTTGGGGCGGTGGTTGCTCACAAAACCGATGGTTTTGCTGCTTGATGAGCCTACAAGAGGTATAGACGTCGGCGCAAAGTATGAAATATATCAGATAATCTTAGAACTTGCCAAAGAGGGTAGAACGGTTATTATGGTTTCTTCCGAAATGCCAGAATTGCTGGGTGTTTGCGACCGAATATTAGTTATGTCGGGCGGACGACTTGCAGGTGAGGTTAATGCTAAAAATACATCGCAGGAGGAGATTATGACTCTTGCTACAAAATATGTCTAAAGAGGTAAGCTTTAATGAGTGAAACAAGCTCTAAAAACAAAATAAGAGGTAAATTCGCCTCGTTTATGGAAATGCCGAGCAGGGACAAGCGCAGGGCAGTTTCCGATGCCTTGTTCAACAACGCAATGTATATAGTTATAGCCATTGCTATTATATATATTGCCGTAAGGGTGCCGGCGTTTTTATCGTTATCCTCGATAATAAACATTATATCGCTTACTGCCGCTCGGTTGCCGATAGCGTTGGGCATTGGCGGTGCTATTGTTTTGACGGGAACAGACATATCGGCAGGACGTGTTGTAGGTCTTACGGCTTGTATTGCGGCATCGCTTTTGCAGTCGACGGGGTATGCCAACAAGATGTTCCCCGATTTGCCAGTTATGCCGTTGTGGGCAGTTATTCTGATAGTACTTGCTGTAGGCGCTGTAGTTGGTCTTATAAATGGATTTTTTGTAGCTAAATTCAAGCTGCACCCGTTTATAGTAACGCTTTCAACCCAGCTTATTGTGTTTGGCGCGGTGCTTATGTATCTTATGATAGGCACCAACAACGGACAAACGCTTTCGGGAATGGACTCGTCGTATGCCGAGTTTGTAAGAGGCACCTTGTTTACGGTTGGTGGTGTTGCGGTGCCTAAATATGTTTTGTATTCTGCCATACTTACGGTAATTATGTGGGTGATATGGAACAAAACCACCTTTGGCAAGAATATGTTTGCTGTTGGCTCTAACGAGGAAGCGGCAAACGTTTCAGGAGTTAATGTTTTTCGTACTATAGTTTTAGTTTTTGTACTTGCGGGTGTCATGTACGGTGTGACGGGATTTATTGAGGGCGCGCGAATTGCATCGTCTTCGGCTAATACGGGATTAAATTATGAGGGTGATGCTATTGCTGCCTGTGTTATCGGCGGTGTGTCGTTTGTCGGTGGTACGGGTAAAATAAGCGGAATAATTACGGGAGTTTTCCTTTTGCAGATTATATTTGTAGGACTCAACTTTTTGTCGGTTTCGGCAAATATGCTGTATATCATAAAGGGTTTGATTATTCTTATTGCTTGTGCAATAGATATGAGAAAATATCTTGCAAGGAAGTAGTTTTATGGGAAATAAAGGCGGACTGTATAAAAATGTTAAAATGTCATTAAAAACGGCCGACAGAATAATTTTTGCGGCGATTGTGGCGTTGGTTATTGTTATGGTTTTCACAATCAACAATGGTGGGTTTGCCGTGGATTTTGATACTAATGGCGGAACGGCGGTCGAAAGCCAAAAACTGATGTACGGTGATAAAGTACAGGTCGAGCCGCCAACAAGGCAAGGGTATGAGTTTACAGGCTGGTTTTTAGACGACGGATGTACTGTTAAATGGGACGTGTCAGTAAGTGAGATTACCGAAAGCATTACGCTTTATGCAGGCTGGGAAGAAAATGATTAAAAAGGTGCCGTACGGCACCTTTTAATTTATGTCTTAAAGGTTAATTATCTTGTGTTACACTTGCTTTTTATGGACGGGTTATATATAATAATGGTAATTGAGGGCAGGGCTATTTTTTGTAAAGGTTAGGATTTATGAGCAAGAATGACATTGTAAGCGAACAAAAGCGTCGCCAACAGGAACTTATTGAGTTAAAAAAACAAAAGGAACAGTTTGAAAGCAACCCCGAGGAGTATACTCCTGCGGATGTTGCGGTTGCAGCACCGCAGACCTTTGGCAGCAAGTTGAAAAACTTTTGGTATTACAGTAGATTTGCCATTGTTTTTACACTTATTTGCGCCATTATTTTAACTATTGGTATTGCTCAATGTGCTACGCGCACACAGTACGATTGTACGGTGGTGTTGTATTTTAAGCATCCTGCAAATAGCTTTATGGTGGAGAATGTTGCTACCGTTATGGAAAAATATTGTGGTGATTATAACGGGGACGGTGAGGTCAACGTTCTTGTTATGGATTGCACAATGACCGACCAGGAAAGATTGACCGAGGCCGGTCAGGCTAAATCTACGCGACTTATGGTGCAGTTTACAAATGAAGAGGCGATTATTTATATTGTCGATAAAGAAGCGCTGCTTGATTTGGATACGGTTGCCAACGGTGTTTTTGTTGACGATTCTTTGGCGCTCCCCGAATATGATGGCAAGGCATACAAGCTTAACGGAACGGTTTTCGACAGCGCGTTTGATACTGTGTCGGAAGGCTACAGTAAAAAAATGGAGTATTATATTATCCGTCGTGTTGTGTCAGGAACGGCTATTGAGAACAATGATAAGGTTGGAATTTATTCCAAGCAGGCTGATGAAATAATAGGTAAAATAGTTGCAAATCCCACTTTAAATGAAAACAACGGTCAGTAATGACCGTTGAATATCCGCCCGTAGCGAAGCTGGATATCGCAGCAGATTCCGATTCTGGAGGTCGGGGGTTCGAATCCCTCCGGGCGGGCCAAAATCGACAAATCTCTACAGAGGTTTGTCGATTTTACTTTTTACCTCTTCACTCTTCATTTTTTACTGTTTTCTACTGTCGATTTTGGCAAGTGATAAGTAATAGTGAATAGTGAAGAAGTTTCGGTGTGCCTTCGGCACGAATTATGAAATCTGCAGTGGTTCAAACACATAGGTCAAAAATCAAATGGCATCGGATTTGTGCTACCTTTTCAGAAAAACCGACTTGTTTTGACAAGTCGGTTTTTCAATGAAATTCGCCTTGTGGCGAGTGAAATATGCTGTCGCCAATGTATAGAGTTTGTAAGAAAAACAAGATAGTATAAAAAATCAAAAAACAAGACCGAGTTTTTAACTCAGTCTTGTTTTTTGATTAAATTTGAGGGTTTGTTTGGTTGCGTTGTTTTATCATTTTTTTAAGCGTTAAACTGCCGAAAATCCAGAAAACAACAGCGGTCAATGCCCATGAAATAGGGTAGGACATATAAATTGTGTGTAAGGTTGGAAACGCCTTGAATGCCGTCCAGAGCCAAACAACTCTAAACAAACAAGCACCGATAAGTGAGATTATTGTGGATGATATTGATTTGCCAAGTCCTCTTACTATACCGCAACCAACCTCCATAAAGGTGATTATGAAATAAAGTACGGTGATATAATTCATTCTTAAAGCGGCAGTGCTAAAGGCCATTTGTTCAAGTGAGCCTTCTGCTCCGTTTACAATGCCGTAAAGAGAAAGGAGCGGTTTGTGGGCGAGGGTAGTGACTAATGCAAAAACTAAACAAATGCAGGTACCGATAAGAAAACAGTAATTTCTGATTTT
>JAZRNK010000147.1:0-14119 GCA_045648145.1 Acutalibacteraceae bacterium
CGAATGAAATTAAAAGAATACGCTAAGTTAATGTTTTCTTGAAACTCATAAAAAAGATTGAGTAAAACTTTATCGTTCTTTTTATATCAATGAAGGATAGGTTCAAATTTTTGAGTAAAGAAAACAAAATACGCTCATACTACTATTGAGCAGAAAGGAAAATCTATGAAGAAAGATAATAAGCTTAAACTTGAGATTATGACAAGAGAGCTTAGATTGCTTTATTATAATGATTATCTTTTCAAGAATGGCGTTATAACAAAGCGCGAGCACGACAAGATGAATCTTGCTATAATCTCAAAATACGGAAAAAGGCGTCGTAATGAACTTGGAGAAATTTCGTTAGAAGATCGTCTTTCTTCCGCCCGGCACATTTAATATGTGCCATTACATAAAATTTCAAAGCTTATTATCTTAAATCAGTTGACAATATATCAATATTATGATAGAATATGCATAGAATAATTACAGGAGGTAATTCTATGGCAGCGATTAGACCCAGCTCTGATTTGAGAAATAAATATAATGAAATATCTGATTTTTGTAATCAGTTTAACGAGCCTGTGTTCATTACTAAAAACGGAACAGGAGATTTAGTTGTTCTCTCTAATGCAGAATACGAAAGACTTTGCGGTAAGGCAGAACTGCATAGACTATTAGATGAAGGCTTGTTTGCAGCTAAAAACGGTAATAGCCGTCCGGCAAACGATGTGTTTTCTGATATAGAGAGGAAGTTCGGATTTGACGGAGTATAAAATTGTTATTCAAGAAACAGCCGAGAATGATTTAGTCGGTATTTTATCATATATCAGCGATACACTTCACGAACCGGGTATTGCGATGAAAATTTACGGGTCGATAAAGAAGGAAGTATTAACTTTAAATAAAATGCTGTTTAGGTACGCTGTTGTTAACGAGGAGCCTTATCGTTCTATGGGGGTTCGCAGAATACCGGTCGAAAATTATACTGCTTTTTATATTGTTGATGAAAACGAAAAAACAGTACATATTTTCCGAATCCTCTATAACCGTAGAGAGTGGCAATATTTATTGTAATACAGATAAGCTTATGACGATTTAAAGGCACGAACTTTTCTCAGTTCGTGCCTTTAATAATATCTATACAACTACTCGAAATCCGTATGTAATCTGCCTTTTATAGCCTTTTACAGTGCGATTTTTACGAGTAAAATTCATATGTCGTACAGGACAGATGTTATTAACCATCTGTCCGCCGATAGAACCAGCCTGCTTAGAGGTGAGGTCACCGTTGTAACCCTGCTTAAGATTTACACCAACCTCGTTAGCAGCCTCCATCTTGAAACGATTGAGAGCTTCTCTTGCTTCAGGTACTACTGTCATTTTTGATTCACTCCTTTTTATATTGTTTTTTGCGTTTGCATTATTATTTTTATCGTTAATCAAAAATATATAATAGGTAATTAAAGTATTCTTTGTCAAAAAAAGTCAAAACAAAAAGCGCCGAAATTCGAAATGAATTTTGGCGCTTTAATTTTTAAAGATTATTGAAAAACAATACTTTGACCAACCGACATTTCAATACAATGAATATTGTTGTCATCTTTTGTGACATTAACAGCAAGTGTTTCGGGCAGTTTTATTTTTAAAGTTCCACCTGCTCTTGAGGTTACTTTAACATATTTTATATCTCCGTTTTCCCAAGCGCAGTCTACAACAAAATTACCTCTTGCCACTAATCCTTCAAATGAGCCTGATACCCAATCAGCAGGTGCTGACGGTAATAATTCAATATAACCGGAATGGCTTTGTAACAACATTTCGCAGACGCTCGCAGTATAGCCAAAATTTCCGTCAATTTGAAACGGGGGATGAGTATCCCAAAGGTTTGCCAGTATGTTGTTACTGATAAATGAATTTATAAGGTCGCGGCATTTATGTGGGGTTTTGGTTCGTGCCCAAAGTAACATTCTGTGTGCGGTTGCCCAACCGGTAGATTTATCCCCACGTTTTGTTAATGTTACCTTTGCGCCTTCTAACCATTCGTTCGTATTAGAGTTAATAACTGTTCCAGGATAGAGTCCGACAAGTTGGGAAATATGACGGTGATTTGGGTCACCTATTGAAGAATAAGTAGTTTCTTCACGATATTCTTTAACCTGACCGTCATCACCAATTAGTACAGGGTCAAGATAGGGAAGCATAGTTTTGATTTTTTTAATAAAATCATCACTCAAATTGAGCAATTCGGCGGCTTCAATAGTTCTTTTGAAGTTTTCATAAACCATTTGCTGATCAAAAGCGCAACCAATCGTATGATAATGCTTGCCTTCGTGCATATTCTCGGGAGATGCCGATTTTTCAATAAGGTATTTACCGTTGGTATTTACAAGAGATTTTTCGAAAAACTGGGACATTCCGTAAAGTGCTGGATAGCCGAATTCACGAAGGAATTCGAAGTCTTGCGTATAATCAAAATAATCCCAGAAAAGTAGGGAAGTAAAAGCGCCGGTACCGGGACCGGAATGGCTGCCACCCCAGAAACCATCAATATGATATGGCCAACCACCTGTACCTATAATCCAACCGTTATTACCTTCACCATCATAATTGTTAGGGTATTTTGATTTTATATAACTGTCAGCGCTTTGTTTTGCTTTTTTCATGTACGCTTTTGCATAGTTTATATATGCAATAAAAGTCTCTGAAATATTAGCAGGTCCTGATGGCCAATAGTTCATTTGTACATTTATATTATGCCAATAACCACAGGACCATGGAGAACTTGCATAAGCGTTCCAAATTCCCTGTAAGTGTGCAGGAAGTCTTGTTCGTGATGAAGCGATAAGTAAATATCTGCCATATTGGAACAAAAGTGTTTCGAGATATGACGATTTTTTACCATTTTTATAAAGGTCTACAAGCTTGTCAGTATATTCGTTGGAGATTTCGTTGTTAAGATTAAGAGTTACTCTTGAATATAGTTTTCTGTAATCTTCAATATGACGCTTTTTGAGTTCGTTGTAGGTGAATTTTTGTGCATTGTCTAAAATTTTATAGACTTTTTCTTTATCCACCTCTCTGCCTAAGAGTTTTTTGTCATTTTCAGTTTCTAAGAAAACCTCGGGACAAAGTTTATAGTTAGTATCGCAGTTAAAGTATAAAATTACCTCGTCGGCGTTTTCAATCTTTATATTTGATTTGCCCGAGATTATTTGACCACCGATATTAACAACTCTTAAAATACCAAAATATTTTATATCGTAAAAGCTCATTGTTCCTTCAAAAAGAAAATCGTTATTATTGACGGTTAATGTGCCGTCCTTTTTAAATCCATCGTCCTCTTCAACAAGATAATCGCTTATAAATGGAATTGTAGGCTTTACATTAATAGAGATGGAAGATTTTTTGTCGGCTGAAAGCTTGACAGCGAGTACATTATCAGGATGAGATGTAAATGCTTCTCTTTTATATGTTACTCCATTATGGTTATATGTAACATATGCTGTTGCATCTTCTAAGCAAAGTGAGCGTTCGTAATCAGTGTGATTTTCGTGACCGATATCAATAAAAATTTCTGCAAAACTATTCATACCGCCGAAAGAAGATGCTTCTCGCAAATCAAGATTTTTTGCAGAATACCAAGGATTAGCAAGCGTCGGTTCGCTTATTTGTATTCGTTCGGTAACGGTTCTTCCAAAAATATTAGCGCCAAAATAGCCGTTGCCAAGAGGCAGCGACCAACGCTCCCAAGAACCGTTAATGCAACCAATTACCGAAAGTTCTCCATTCAACGGCGCAGGTGAATCGTATTTTAAGCACATAGAGTTTTTACCCATAGCATCACCTTCATTTACAAAAGTTTCTATATAGTTATTTTACATTCGTTTTTACATACTGTCAATTGATAAAAAAGACTGATTAAATGTAAAATAATAGTTTGAATGTTAGTTTATTATAGTGTATAATAAATATAACTTAAGTATTTATATACGGAGTGGATTTTATGTCTGCAGAAAAAAGAGATAGAATTGAATATTTAGTCAAGCTTTTAAATAAATGTTGTGACGAATATTATAATGGAAATTCTCCTACCTTGTCTGATGCTCAGTATGATGAGCTTTTTGACGAGCTTGTTGCTTTGGAAAATGAAACGGGTATTGTTCGTTCTGATTCACCAACGCAAAGAGCCGGATATGAAGCCATTAGTGAGCTTTCAAAGGTCGAACATAAAATTCAGTTGTTGAGTCTCGCAAAGACAAAGGATGTTAATGATGTTGTTGCTATGCTTAAAAAGAGTGACGGTTATTTAAGTTTGAAGTTGGATGGACTTACAGTTCAGCTTGATTATGTCGACGGTAAGCTTGTTGAAGCTTCTACTCGCGGTGATGGTACGATAGGCGAGGTTATAACCCATAACGCCAAGGTGTTTACTAACATTCCTTTAAGTATTCCGTATTCAGAGCCATTGACCGTGTCGGGCGAGGCAATTATTGACATTCCTACATTTAACGAAATTAACGCTAACATTGATAACGATGAGGACAAATATTCAACTCCCCGTAATCTTGCTTCAGGCTCTGTTCGTCAGCTTGACTCAAGAATTTGTAAAGAGAGAGGGGTAAAGTTTTATCCCTTTAACGTACTTGTGGGTTTTGATGATGTAAAATATAAAAGTGAAAGACTTACAAAGCTTGTTTCATTTGGATTTGACACAAATTTCCACGAAATGCTTACCGTAGATGATAGTTTTGAAACGGTGCATAATAAAATTTATTCTTTAAAAGACCTTGCTGACAAAAACGGTTTACCTATTGACGGTATTGTTTTTTCATACGACGACGTTGATTTTGCTAAGGCGCAGGGCAAGACGTCTCACCACTTTAAAGATGGTATTGCATTTAAATTCGGAGATCCGTCGTTTGAAACGGTGTTGCGTTCAATAAACTGGAATATTTCACGCACAGGTCAGTTAACACCGATTGCTGAATTTGACACCGTTGAGATTGATAACACCAATGTAGAACGTGCATCGCTTCACAATATAACCTTTATTGAAAATCTTAAATTGTTGCCGGGGGACAGAATTTTAGTTTCCAAGCGCAATATGATAATTCCTCACGTCGAGCGTAATTTGGATATTGATGATGGTTGTTTGAGAAATGATTATAAAGTGCAATATCCCAGTAGTTGTCCGATTTGTAACAAAGAAACCGTTGTTAAAACGACCGAACTTAGCGGGAGAAACGTCAGCGTTTTGTACTGCGGTAATGAATTGTGTCCCGGTAAGCAGATAAAAAGGTTTACTCATTTTGTAAGTAAGCCTGCGCTTAATATCGATGGTCTTTCCGAGGCGACACTTGAAAAATTTGTTTCTTTTGGTTGGCTTAAAGAGCTTGCCGATATATTTACATTAGAACAGTACCGTGATGATATTGTTACAATGGATGGCTTTGGTGAGAAATCTTATAACAACCTTATTTCAGCTATAAACAATGCTAAAAACACAAGGTTATCCAATTTCCTTGTTGCTATGAATATACCGCTTGTCGGTAAAACTGCGGCTGCTGATATTTCGGGATTGTTTTCAGGCAGTGTTGAAAAATTGCTCGAAAGTATTGATAATCAATTCGATTTTTCAAGTATCGAGGGCTTTGGCTCGATAATGAATGATGAAATTCACAAATGGTTTAATAACGAAAACAACCGTAATGAGTTTGAAATGCTTGCCAAAATAATGAATTTTGAGCAAGAGGAACAGATAGACATTGATGAAAGTAATATGTTCTTTGATAAAACGGTTGTTATTACGGGTACCTTTCAAAGATTTTCACGTGATGAACTGACCGACAAGTTAAAGCTTTTAGGCGCAAAGGTGACAGGCTCGGTTTCAAAGAAGACAGATTTTGTTCTTTGCGGTGAAAATGCAGGAAGCAAGCTAACCAAGGCAAATGACCTAAATATCAGGGTTATAAATGAACAGGAACTTGAAAATTTAGTTTAATTTTTGCTAAATTTCGCCAAAAGTCATGGATTTTGAAATTTTTGTTGACAAAAGTACCTGTTTAGTGTGATAATATAGACGTATAGTTATGTATAAAGATTTGGATTTTGATATTATATGAGAGTAATTACAGGTAAGGCAAGAGGTATGCGACTTGAAACACTTGAGGGTGAATCGGTAAGGCCAACCTCTGAAAAGACTAAGGAAGCAATTTTCAGCGCTATTCAGTTTGATATTGAAGGTAGGCGAGTGCTGGACCTTTTTGCAGGTTCGGGCCAGCTTGGTATTGAGGCTTTAAGCCGAGGTGCCGAAAGGGCAGTGTTTACCGATATGTCGCAAGAAGCGGTGGACGTTGTTAAACGAAACGTTAAAAAGGCCGGCTTTGAAAAGCAGGCGGTTATTTGCAAAACCGATTTTTTGAGTTTTCTTAAAGGTACGAAAGAGGTTTTTGATATTTGCTTTATTGACCCGCCGTATAACAAGGGTTATATGAAGGATGCATTGAGTAATGTTGCTTTAGTTATGAGTAGTTATGGCATTATTATTTGTGAGCATTCGTCAGACGAGCAAATGCCTGAAACTGTTGGTCAATTTCTAATGTACCGTCAGTACAAATACGGTAAGCTTATTACTGTGACTATTTACAAAACTAAGGAATGATTTTATGAATAAAACTATTGCGGTTTGTCCGGGTAGTTTTGACCCGATAACCATCGGTCATCTTGATATAATAAGACGCGCCTCCAAGATGTTTTATAAGATTGTAGTAGTTGTTGCTACAAATTCCTCTAAAACACCAAGCTTTTCGGCGGATGAGCGTGTTGAAATGATAAAAACTGCAACTGCCGATTTGGACAACGTTACCGTTGAGAAGTATGGCGGTCTGTTGGCTGACTATGCTAAACAGATTGGCGCAGGTGCGATTGTTAAGGGCTTACGTGCAATGTCTGATTTTGAGTATGAATTTCAGATGGCTCTTACCAATAAAAAACTTAACCCCGATATTGAAACGGTCTTCTTGACAACGAGTGCTGAAAATATGTACTTGAGTTCAAGCTTGGTCAAGGAAATTGCACGTATGGGTGGCGACATACGGGATTTTATACCCGATGTTATACATGATACAATAGTAAAAAGACTCGAAAACGAAAGGAAGTAGTACTTATGAATATGGACGACCTTATGGAACAGTTGGACGAGGTGCTTGACAACGGTTTCAAGATGCCCGGAAAGCGTGTTGTAGTCGATATTGAGAATGTTCGAGCCATTATTGACGATATGCGTATGACTATGCCTACTGAAATCAAGCAGGCAAAAGGAATTGTCGCTGACCGCGCTGACATTATGAACAACGCTAAACGTGAGGCAGACAGCATTGTACGAGTTGCTGAGGAAAGAGCTAAGGCTATGGTTGCTCAGGAAGAAATTACCAAATTAGCTCAGGCTAAGGCAGGAGAAATTCTTGCAGCTGCACAGAAGAAGAGCCGTGAAATGAGAAAAGCAGCTCAGGATTTTGTGGACGATCTTATGGCAAGAGCCGACGAACAGTTGACTTCAAATCTTCAAGAGGTTAAGAAAACACGCGCAGCTCTCCGTCAGCAGATTCCTGCTTCAAGCAACGCACAGCAGAACGAACAGTAATTTTAATACATAAAAAAACGGAACGGTCAAGCCGTTCCGCTTTTTTTATACTTTTGTGGTGGAGATAAGCGGGATCGAACCGCTGACCTCTTGAATGCCATTCAAGCGCTCTCCCAGCTGAGCTATACCCCCGAGAACAAGTGGTATAATAACATAAATTATTATAGATTTCAAGTGTTTTTTTAAAATATTTTTAAAATAATAGCCTGCCGTAAAAACGACAGGCATATTTTATAATTATTCCTCGTAACCGTTAGGGTTACCGCTTTGCCAACGCCAAGTATCTTCACACATTTTTTCAATAGAGCGTTTAGCCTCCCATTTAAGAAGAGCTTTAGCTTTGTCGGCATTAGCATAAACCTCGTCAGGATCACCGGGACGGCGGGGATCGATCTGATAGGGGATGGTAATACCAGAAGCTTTTTCAAAAGCGTTTTTAAGCTGTAATACGCTGCAACCGTTACCTGTACCGAGGTTAATGGCTTCACAACCTGTGTTTTTAAGTGCCCAGGCAACCGCTTTGACGTGGCCGTCAGCCAGGTCAACAACGTGGATGTAATCGCGCACACCTGTTCCGTCAACGGTATTATAGTCGTTACCAAAAACGTGAAGCTTTTCTAACTTGCCGACAGCAACCTGCGAAATATAAGGCATCAAGTTATTGGGGATACCCTTTGGGTCCTCGCCGATAAGTCCACTTTCGTGAGCGCCTATTGGGTTAAAGTATCTAAGTAAAGCAATACTCCAACCTTTATCAGATGCGTAGAGGTCACGAAGTATTTCTTCAATAAAAAGTTTGGTTCTGCCGTAAGGGTTGATAGCGCCTATAGGCATAGTTTCAACTAACGGCATGGTTTTTGAAAGACCGTAAACAGTGGCAGATGATGAGAAAACTAAACGTTTAACACCAAATTCCTCCATAACGTCACAAAGAGCAAAGGTTGAGTCAATGTTGTTTTTGTAGTATTCCATAGGAATTTTTGCTGACTCACCGACAGCCTTAAGACCTGCAAAATGAATAGCGGCGTCGATTTTGTTTTCTCTAAATATTTTTCTTAAAGCATCTTTGTCGCGAACGTCATTTTCATAAAAGGGAATAGATTTTCCGGTAATTTTTTCAATTCTGCGGACCGACTCTTTTTTGCTGTTATTGAGGTTATCAATAATTACAACCTCATAGCCTGCGTTTATAAGTTCAATACAAGTGTGGCTTCCGATATATCCTGCGCCACCGGTAATAAGAATAGACATATTTTTTCACCTTTCAAAATTATTCTGCAAGTTTTCTACCCATCAGAACACCCATAACTGATGCCATCATCAAGCCTCTTGTCCAACCACTTGAGTCGCCAAGACAATGTAAGCCTTGAATATTGGTGCTTAAATCCTCGTCCATTTTAACGCGGTTGCTGTAAAATTTAAGCTCGGGTGAATACAGTAATGTTTCGGTTGATGCAAAACCGGGGACAACATGGTCAACCGCCTGTATAAAGTTGATTATGTTAGTCATTGCACGGTAGGGCATTGCGGCGGTAATATCACCTGCAACGGCATCAGGTAACGTGGGCTTTAAGTTGGCGTGGGACAACTCTTTTTGCCAGGTTCTCTTACCGTCAAGAATATCACCGTAGCGCTGCACTAAAATATGACCTGCGCCAAGCATATTAGTAAGCTCACCAACCTTTTGCGCGTACTCAATCGGTTGATTGAATGGAGTGCTAAAATTGTGTGAGCAAAGAATTGCAAGGTTTGTGTTCTGTGATTTAAAATCTTTATAAGAATGACCGTTTACAACAGCAAGGTTGTTATCATAGTTTTCCTGGCTTACAAAACCACCAGGGTTTTGACAGAAGGTACGCACCTTATTCTTAAAGGGCTTGGGATAACCAATAAGCTTGGACTCGTAAAGCACCTTGTTTACAGTTTCCATAACCTCATTACGTACTTCAACGCGAACACCGATATCAACAGTGCCGGGTTGATGAGCAATGTTGTGCTCGGCACAAAGCTTCTCAAGCCAATCAGCACCTCTTCGGCCGGTGGCAACAACCGTGCTTTTTGCGTATATTTCAAAGTCATTTTTGCCGTCGGTTGCATAAATGCCGTTGCATTTGTCACCTTCAAAAATCAGGTCGGTACACTCGGTACCAAACATAATTTCAACACCGTTATTAATCAGATATTTTTCAATAGAAAGGTAGATATCCTGTGCTTTTTCTGTACCCATATGACGAATGGGGCAATCAACCAACTTTAAACCTGCCTGAATGGCGCGTTTACGGATATTTTTGACCTCTTCGTTGTTTCCTAACCCTTCGACGTGGCTGTCAGCACCGAATTCAAGATATATTTTATCGGCATAGTCTATAAGCTCCTGTGCTTTGTCTTCGCCAATCAAGGTGGGGAAGTCACCGCCAACCTCATAGCTTAAGGAAAGCTTACCGTCAGAAAACGCACCGGCACCCGAAAAACCTGTTGTAATGTGGCAGAATGGTTTGCAGTTAACACATTTTTTTGTTACGGATTTCGGACAATGGCGGTTCTCAACAGACTGACCTTTTTCAACAATAATTATTTTTTTCTTACTGCCGAGTTTAATCATTTCAAGCGCAGTAAAGATACCGGCAGGTCCGGCGCCAACGATAATAACATCAGTTTTCATACTTTTCAACTCCGAATATTTTATAAGCCTTAACCTTTGTGATTATATCATGCTTCTGTCATTTTTGCAACACATAAAGATAAGCATTTAATAGGAATTTTATTGACAAACATACTTAAAAAGTTTATTCTATAATTAAATTTAAAGTATGGGTGACGTTTATGAAGCTGCTTGAAGAAAAAATTGTAAAAGACGGTAAGGTTTTAAAGGGTAATATTTTAAAGGTTGATAATTTTCTTAATCATCAAATCGACGTAATGTTTATGTGTGAACTCGGTAAAGAGTTTAAGCGTTTATATGAAAATAGCGGAATTACAAAAATTCTTACTATTGAGGCTTCTGGTATAGGTGTTGCGTGTCTTACGGCACAGTATTTTGAGGTACCTGTTGTGTTTGCAAAAAAGAGCAAATCAAGTAATATTTCTAATGATGTTTATTCCTCCAGGGTTGAGTCGTATACTCACGGTACTGTAAACAATATCCTTGTTTCAAAACAATATTTAAACAGTGATGACGTTGTTTTGATTATAGACGATTTTTTGGCAACGGGCAATGCATTGGTTGGTCTTATCGATATTGTTGAGTCGGCAGGTGCTAAGGTTGCGGGTTGTGGTATAGTAATTGAAAAAGCATACCAAAACGGCGGAGACCTTTTAAGAGCTAAAGGATACAGAGTTGAGTCGCTTGCCAAAATTGCTGCAATGAGCGAAGGCAAAATAGAATTTTGTGATTAGTGTGATGGGATTTGAACCCGTCACACTAAAATAATAAAAGCGCAGAGCAAAATGCTCTGCGCTTTTTGTTTAATTATTTATCTAATTCTGAAGTGCAATGGGGACAACGAGTTGCCTCAATGTTGATTTCTGTTTTGCAGAAGGGGCAAACCTTAGTGGTAGGTGCGGCGGGCTCTTCAGCAACCTCTTCTTTTTTCTTTGCGATGCTATGTAATGCATTAATTCCCTTTATAAGAAGGAAAAGAACAAAAGCAATAATAAGGAAATTAAGAATTGCCATAAGGAATGAGCCGTATTTTACCGTTACACCCCAAAAATTAAAGGTTAAGGTGTTGAAGTTCTGGTTAAGCACAAGACCTAAAACAGGGGAAATGATGTCGTTTACCAATGAATCAACAATAGCCTTGAATGCGGCACCAACCATAATACCGACGGCCATGTCAATTACATTACCGCGACTGATAAACTCCTTGAATTCATTGAAAAACTTTTTCATAAAACAAGACCTCCGTAATTTTTAGTTTTGTCAAAATTGACCTTACTCGGATATATTAACACAAAAAACTACAATTTTCTACTGTATTTTTAAAAAATAAGTTCAGAAATGCAAGAATTTGAGAGCAAAAATCCGTTTTTTGTTAATGAAATGTTAGAATTTGAACATTTGACAAGTCCAAGTGTTTCAAGTTTTTTTGCTTTATTAATTATTTTTGGGTCTATTTCTTTATTGAATCTTGCGCGAAAATTATTTAAATTCAAGCCGTCGCTTAATCGCATTTTAAGCATAATATATTCATCAACATCTCCGCCAATGCTATCAAAAATTATCTGCGGTGACGAAATATACTTATCATTATTGCGGTCAAAATAGTATCTTTTACCGTTTAAAAATGAATGAGCCGACGGGCCTAAGCCTAAATATTCCTCGCAATTCCAATATTTTAAATTATGTCGTGAACGGTAGCCTTTTTTGGCAAAGTTTGAGATTTCATAGTGCTCAAAACCGTAAAGCTGCAGATAATCAGAGGTAAATAAATACAAATCGGCAACTGTATCTTCATTAGGTAGGTTTAAGCTTTTTATATTGGCTTTTCCAAAGGGTGTATCTGGCTCAATTTTCAGAATATAGCATGAAACGTGGGTAGGGTCGAGGGAAAGTGCAAAATCAAGTGTTGCTTTTAAGGATTCCTCGGTTTGATTTGGAATACCAAGCATTACATCAACCGAAATGTTGTGTATGCCTGCTTTCTTTGCATCGTTGACAGTTTTTATAACGTCATTATTACTATGACGGCGTGAGAGAATTTTAAGTTCAGCATCAACGCTTGATTGAACGCCGATTGACAGTCGGTTTACACCGGCTTCAGCTAATATTTTAAGGTCTTTTGATAAATCATCACCGGGATTAACCTCGACAGTAATCTCGGCATTATTTAATTTAAATGAATTCTTGGCGTAGTTAATTATTTTAGCAATTCTTTCGCCACCAAGTAATGAAGGTGTACCGCCCCCGAAATACAACGTGTCAGCTGCACGTAAAAGCCGCACTCCTGCAGCTTCTATGTGCTGACAAAGTGCGGCTGTATACCTGTCATATGTTACTTCATCCGCACTGTAAGAGTAAAAGTCGCAATATGCACATTTAGACTTACAGAAAGGAATGTGAATGTAAAGACCTAAACTATTATTCAACGATTGTAGCCATGCAGCTTCCGGGAATGGCTGCTGCGTTTGCTTCGTCAGTATCTACATGCATTGCAAGAGCGTATTTCGGGCTGACTCTAACAATGGTATCACCGAAAATAAGGCTTCTGCCTTCGGTGTTGATAGCAACATTAACAACCTGACAATCCTTAACGCCGAAGTTTTCAGCATCTTCGGGAGTCATATGAATGTGTCTTTTTGCAACGATAACGCCTTCGCTAATTTCAACCTCACCCTTGGGGCCGACAAGCTTACAGGGACCACTGTCTTTAACGTCGCCTGATTCACGAATGGGGGCTGCGATACCGATAGAACGGGCATCGGTAGCTGAAAGCTCAACCTGGTCTGCATCACGGCAAGGGCCGAGTATAGAAACACCCTTAAGTTCCTTTTTAGGTCCAACAACGGTTACTCGCTCTTCACAAGCAAATTGGCCGGGCTGTGAAAGGTCCTTTTTAACGGTAAGCTCATAGTCTTTGCCGAAAAGGGTTTCGAGTGTCTTTTTAGAAAGGTGAACGTGACGGGCAGAAATTTCTACCAAAAATTCTTTTGCCATAATAAATCAAACTCCTTGTTTGTTATTTACTCAAATAATTTTATCATATTTTTACAAATTTTCAAGTTATTATTTAAAATAATACAAAACAAAATTAATTTTTTATAAAGCACTTTTACATTTTAATAGTAATGTTATATTTTCACCAAATTTTATTTGACAAAAGTAAAGATATAGTGTAAAATTACAATATATATTTTATCTTGGGGGTATATGTTGATGCAGAAGATAAGAAGAATTATCAGCATAATATTATCAGTTACGGTTTTGATGTCGGTCTGCGCCGTGTCCTTTGGTCAGTTGGGCAGCGCAGCTACCAGCAGTTCAACCGTTCTCCGTCCTGTTAACGCTGTATATAATTTCAAGGTTGACAAGACAGGCGCAAGTTGTTATGACAGTCATACCGACTTTATAACAACAGGCAATTATGTTGTTAACAATGGTACAAACAGTACTTTTAATAAAAGCTATGTCGATACCGACGGTCTTCATCTTTATGTTGCAGCCAACAAGAATACTGTTAGCTATGATACCTCTATTAAAAGACATATGGCTATTATTGCTGATACTGATGCATCAACCAGTAATTCAGAAGGCGCTTTTGTAGCTCAAGCTAACAAGATTTATTCCTTGACTGTTAAGTTCTACGTCAACAAGCATGGTAATACTGCCGGTGTCAGAGTTGGTTTTGCTGTAGCAGGCTCTACTGATTCTTCTTACGGTTATCTTACTGATGATATGTTGAGCGAGGCAATTACCTCCAGTTCTTCAACAACAGCACATACATTTACATATTCTTTAGATTCAGATGACGTTGTCCTTGACAATGATGGCACTAC
>JAZRNK010000148.1:0-1534 GCA_045648145.1 Acutalibacteraceae bacterium
TGCGCTTTTCGGCGTCAATTTCGACACGTCCGAAATAGGCGATAGCCTTACCGTTATTATCAACGCTTTGTTTACTCTGTTGGCTGTTTTGGGTGTCGTCAACGACCCCACCACCGTCGGTCTGTCCGACTCGTCACGCGCCTTGTCCTACGTCAGTCAGGCAAGGGATAGCGAGGAAGAATAAATGGACTCGAGCATAATAGGCGCGCTTATTACGGCATCATTTGCTCTGTTCGGTACTCTTTTAAGCAACTTTTTAACTCATAATTCGACCAAGAAGAGCATCGACTCAAAAATGGATGCCAAGATAGCGGTGATAGAGGCGAAAATCGATAATCTGGAGAAAAAACAGCAGCTGCACAACAACCTCATAGAGCGGATGGCCAGCGTCGAGCAGGGGTGCAAAAGCGCCCACAAGCGTTTAGACGAAATCCACGACGAAATCCGCTTCGCAAATTAACAAACGAAAAAAGGCCCCCTTGTGTAAAGGGGGCTGTCACCGTCAGGTGACTGGGGGATTGTTGTAGGTGAGGGGTAAAGGTGGGGCTTGCTCCCACCGAAAGAGTGAAGAGGAAACAATCCCTCCACCGCAAGCGGTCCCCCTCCCTTTAGGCAAGGGAGGCTATGCGGGCGGTCGAGAAAGATTTAACTGTACTTTTGCAAAGAAAAGCGGTATAATAAAAAAGGAGAAAAATTTTGGATTATTTATCAGAATTAATTAAATCGGCGTTATGGGGTGAATGATATGAAAATGATGGACTGTGTTGAGGTAATAGCAGAAAAACCGGAATATGCCGCCGAGGGTGTGCACAAAGGTATGCAAGGTTGGATATGCTTGGAACAACGAACGGTAGGTACATGGCTTGTTAATTTTCCTCAATATGGGAAAAAAGTGGATATTGCTGAAATTCCAATAAAGGAGGAAGATTTAAGGCTTATTCCCGTAATGCACGCAATTATTAACGAGCAAATTAAGGCTCAGTTTAACGATTAACGCAAAAACAACCGCAGTTGGCTTTAACAACTGCGGTTGTTTTTATTGTCTTTTATATCTTTTCAAAACCCTTTTTCAAGGCTTCTAAATATTCTTTTGGTGAGATTATGTAGCTTAGTCCGTGGCCGGCGTTTTCGACTAATAGCAGAGTTTTAGGCTGGTTGGCGTTTTGGAACAGCCTTTCGGACATATATGACGGCACAAAATCGTCGGCTTTGCCGTGGATTATAATAAGCGGCACGTCAATTTCTTTAACGCAGTCAATGGCCGAGGTGTTTTCCAAATCAAAGCGACCGAAAATTTTAGCCCCCAATTTTACAAACGGGTACAACAGCTTATCGGGCAGCTTCATATCGCGGATAACCTTGCAGATAATATCCTTAGCGCTTGAAAACGGGCAGTCGGCCAAAACACCGGCAATTTCGCCCTTTCATTGCGGTGCCGCCATAAGCACCGTCGAGCCGCCCATCGACATACCCGTCAGTATTATCTTGGCACCAGCGTTGATGTGCGTTTTTATAAACTGCACCCAGGCAACAC
>JAZRNK010000149.1:0-5977 GCA_045648145.1 Acutalibacteraceae bacterium
GACAGCCTCGGTCGCTCGTATATAGCCTGTTGCCTTAAAAACTGCTCGCTTTGAGGATTAAAAAACTTAACGTCGTAAAACGCGTACCGCAAGGCATCTAAAAGGTGGTTGTTGCGGTCAATCGGCACGTTGCTTTTGCCGTTAAAATCGCTCGACGAATAGCAATAGCTCGATAGCTCGGCAATGGTGTTTTTCAAAGAGGGCAGCACGAAAATTTTGTACTCGTTTATCAAGCAAATGCCGTTCAGCACCGAGTCCTTGCCCTTTACACTCGGCAAAATTCGGTAAATGCCAAGCCGACGTAAATCGTCGTTGGATTTAGGCTCGGCACTGTCGGCGCGGATAATTTCTTTAGCGTACCCCTTGCGCCGCAGCATTTTGGCAATGTCGGAGTTAAGCATCCGTTTTTCGTAATGCTCGTCAAAGATATAAACCTCTTTGGTTACGGGGTTGGCGGCAAAGGCGATAAAGGCCGTCGGGTCGTTGGAATAGCCGTAGTCAAGCCCAAAAAACGAACGGAACTGCCACGCATCAGCGTCAGAGTAGCGCTGTGACTTACCGTCGGTCAAAACAGGGTAACCCCCCTCGCCTATGTAGAACGGTAAAACCTCCCAATTCTCATACACAAGCCCGTCGGCAACACCCCACTCGCCCAGTCCCGCAACGGCATAACGTCGGTAGTTTGTTTCCTTTAAGCGCTCAAAAACGGCGCGGTCGGTGGCGTCTAAAAACTCGTTGCATAAATAGTTGGTCGAGTAGGTTGAAACGCCCTGTTGCTTTGTGTCAAAAAACCTTTTTTTCAGCCAATGCGACGCGCTCCACGGGTTAAAGGTTAAGGTGGTCTGCTTAAAAAGATGCGGCGGCACGTCACCTCGCGGCACCGACATATCCAGCTTGTCAAAGTCGGACAAAGAGGCTATCTCAAACGCCTCCTCTATCCACACCCAACAAAGATAGCCCTTGCTGACGGTGGTCGACGCCAGCTTTAAAACGTCATCAAATCCGCGAAACAAAATGCGTTGCCCCGTCGGCTTGTAGACCATCTCCATCGGGCTTACGGTGTTAGCCCACAAGTGCGCCACCCCCAACCGTTCCTGCGCCCACTTTAACTGCGCAAAGGTCGAGTCGCGGTGGGTGTTCATAACGGCGCGGACAACCAGTAAATTGCTGTCGGGGTACTTCATAAGCCTATAAATGAAGTTGAGCGCCGTCGTCGCGCTTTTTTTAGAGCCCTTGCCGCCCTTTAAAACTCGGTAACGGCCTTTATCATGCCAAAATTTTCTGTAACCGCGGCCTATAACGGCGGGTAAAAACACCTTATTCGTCAATTTCGTCCTCCCCCGTTATGATGACGACGCCGTCGTCAGAATTTGCCGACTTAACGCTTTTTTGCACCGCGTCAAAATATAGCTTCATGGCCGAAACGTCGCCGTTTTTGGCCTTTTTTATGAGCGACTTGAAAACGTTGGCCTTTTCGCTGTCGGCAAAGCGGAGAATGAGCGAGTTAAGGTACTCGCTGTATTTTTCGTCGCAAAGCCAACGGTGAAGCGTCGCGCGTGTCACACCGACTTTCTTTATAATTTCGGCAACCGTCAAATCGCTCTCGGGGTCGCAAAGTAGCTCGGCAAAGCGCCGCTTTCTGTCACCAATTTCCTCATTTTTCTCTTGTCTTAAAACCTTCTTGCCCAAAATAAAACCTCCTTTTTTCGTGCAATATTTTGTTTTTTTGCGCCACACCTTGCGTGGCGCACAAAAGGCTGTAAAGCAGGGGCTTGCTCCCACCCTACTACCCCTCCGTCACTCGTTCCTCGTGACACCTCCCCTCACAAGTGGAGGCAAAAGTAAACGCACACCCTTGCCTTCTCCGGCGGGAGAAGGTGGCACGCCACAAGGTGTGACGAATGAGGCGTTGTAAAGCAGGGGCTTGCTCCTGCCTTTTGCTACCCTACAGTTCACTCTTTTCTTGCCACATGGCGTCGGCAAGCCACACCCTGTCGCCCTCCAAAAACGGACGGCACGAAACCCTGTGCTCACGCAAAAACAAACGCAAAACGTGATTTATCTCCTCTTGGGTTAGAACCTCCGCTAAAAGTGAATCAATCAAAACCTCTTTTTTGTCCGTACGTCCTGACAGCTTAAAGCAGGTGTCGTAATCGAACTCCAGCTCCGAAATGCAGGTGTCACAGACCACACTGTCGCTGATTTCACCGCAGATTTCACATTCATACGCCGTTTCGTACCTGCCGCTGCAAAACGGACAGACCAAAAACTGCTCTCCGTTGTAGTCGCGCACCACCCCCGGCTCGTCAAAAAGACTGTCACAGTCCAAGCACCTGTTCATTTCATCACCTCATTCCTGTTCGTTTTGCAAAATAATCGCGTTGACAAAATCCTGATACTCGTCACCCGCCGTGCGTTTTGTGGGCTTCGGATTACCCTCGCTCTTAGCCCAACTGCGAATGGTGGCAAGATGGTTTTTATAAACCCTGCCCGTCTTGGCAATAAACTCACTTAAAGCTTCAATTCGGCGCTCGTAGTCGGGAAACTCCTGCCGCAGCTTTTCGAGCTCCTTTTCGCTCAAAAACACGTTCTCATACTCGCCGCAAGCAAAACGCGGCGAAAATGTTTGCTTAGCTTTGCTTGCTTTACTTGCTTTGCTTGCTTGTGGGCATTTGCAGTCAATATTTCCCGATTTATTTTGAGAATTTAACGATTTATCGTCGGTAAATGCCTTTTTCTCGTCGATAAATTCAAACGGAAATTCGCCCTGCAACAACCAAATATCACTTCGCACCGTCAAGGTCGGACGGCATTTTGCCACCTCCCAAAACCGTTGCTGCATGCTCTTGCTGGTCAGCACCCCGTAGCTTTTGAACACCTCGTCATCAAACAACCCACTTTTCAAGCAGGTGTCGACCACCCGTTCAATCAGCTTCGAGTCGGCGCCTCGGCCTAATCGTCTGGCAATGCTCGGGCATTGCTCATAGCTCCAGTCGAGGTAGTATCCGTTGGAGCCGTAGGCCTTCTGGCAAAGGTAAAAATAGACCGTAAAGCCGGCAATCGAGTGGTTTTCGATAAGACAGTCGATTTTTTCGTCATAGTCGAGAACACCAATGTCCCAGGGGGAAAAGTCAAGTCCCCTCTTTTTTAGTCGGCCCAAAATAACCCTCCTCTCTTTTAGTAACTTTTAAAGTTACTTTTAGTCGAAAAAAATTTGCATCGGTTCTGTTATTCTTAAAACCGATACCAATTTTTTTATCTCATCAGCACCAAAAACGCCCCTTTTAATGCGGCGGTAAAGGGTGGCTCGGCTTACTCCTAAGGCTTGCGCCACCTGCGTTTTGGTCATTTTTCGGCAGTCAATGGCTGCTGCCAGCTTTTTGCGGTTTAGCATACTGTACCCCCTCGCAGTAACTTTTTAAGTTACTTTGAGTATAACACTTGTTCCGTAACTTGTCAAGACATTTTTTGACAATTTTTTTAATTTTTTTATCTTGACAAGTTACTCAACTACAGGTATCATTAAATAAGAGGTGATTATTATGAGTATCGGGCAGAGAATTAAGTCGGCAAGGAAGCTGAAAAAGGTTTCGCAGGTCAACCTTGCCAATGCCATCAACGTTTCAAAGCAGACGCTTTATAAATACGAGAACGATATAATCACCAACATCCCGTCGGATAAAATCGAGGCAATTTCGCGGTTTTTGGGCATCTCCCCTGCCTATATAATGGGGTGGGATGACTCGCCAAGGCCGTATTTTTCAGCCGAGGAAAAGGGCCTTGTTTTAAGCGACATTGAAAAGGACCTTATCGTCGCCTATCGCAAGATGATAACCATGCAGTCGGCGGTCAACACCCTGTTAGGCCTCAAACCCCCACCCGAGAAAAAGTGATAAACAAAATCAAAACAAAATTCCCCGAAGGAAAACCCTTCGGGGAATTTTTATTTATTGATACAGCTCATCAACCATCCAACGAGTCGGATTTTCGAGTATGTATTTCATACGTCTTTAGTAATCCTCGCGATTACGAATAATGTGGTCGAAAAAACTGCGTTGCCACAAATTACAACCATATTCCTTGTTGCAAAACCGTTTAAATGTTGACACAAATCGAGAAACCACCGAATGTTGCGCCGTTTTCATCATCATCGTTGTTGTCGTCGTCGTAGGGGGCGACGTCCTCGACGCCCCGTCATGCGACGTCCTTGACGCCCCGTTTGGCAACATTTCGTTTTCCTTTACATTCAACATTAAATGAATATGGTTTGGCATAATTACATACGCGTCAACCGAAACATCATCATAAAAATCATTTAATTGATTAATATATTTGTCCGCGATTTTGCCGTAATGACTCAACACGACACGTGGTTCATTAAGAACAAACACATGGTCCGGGATGGCATCATTTAGGTTTGTAGACGGGCGGTCGGGGACGTCCGCCCCTACAACAATGCGTGATAAAATCTGACGGCGGTTATGGGTGCAAATGGTCACGAAATACGCACCACCGGTGCTGTAATCGTAATCACTTAACCTGGTTGGTTTACGACTTAACATTTAACCTTTATTTACCCAAAATTTCTTTATAAAGCTTAATATACAGGTTGGCTGACCTGCCCCAACTGTTATCGCACTCCATCGCGCGTTTTTGGAGCACCGCCCAGCCATCCTTGTTTTTAAAGCCCTCGACGGCTCTATACACGGCGTGCGCCATTTCGTGAGCGTTGTAATTATCGAACCTAAAGCCGTTGCCCTCGTTATCGCCACTGTCCTGTACGGTGTCCTTAAGTCCGCCCGTTGAACGAACAACGGGAATCGTACCGTAACGCAAGGCTATCATCTGTGCAAGACCGCAGGGCTCACTTTTAGACGGCATTAAGAATATATCGGCGCCGGCATAGATTTTACGTGCCAAATCGGGTATAAAGCCCAATCTTAACGCCACCTTGTCGGGATGCGCCTGACTCATACTGTGGAAGAAGGTTTCAAACTCCCACTCGCCGCTGCCCAGGATAACGAACTGCACGTCAAAGCCCAGCATCTCGTCAAAAACGTACTTCACAAGGTCGATACCCTTGTGGCCGACAAGCCTTGTAACAATACCGATTACCGCCACGTCATCACGCTCGGGCAAACCGCAAAGGCGCTGCAGCTCACGCTTATTTTTAGCCTTGCCGCTAATATCCTCTGCCGAGTAATTTGCCCATAAGGCCTTGTCGGTTTCGGGGTTGTAAACGTCCGTATCAATGCCGTTGACAATGCCCGATAATTTAAACGCGCGGTCGTTTATAATGTTATGCAACCCGTGTGCAAACCACTCGTTTTTAATCTCCTCGGCATAGGTCGAAGAAACGGTGGTAACACGGTCACAGCACTCGATAGCGCCCTTCATAATATTGACCAACGAATTGTACTCAATAAGGTGAGCCGAAGTCTCAGGCAACCCTAAAACGTCGCCGATAAGCTCGGTGCCGTACATACCCTGATACTGAATGTTATGAATGGTAAACACCGTTTTAATGTTTTTATAAGGGTCGCTCTGACGGTAAATAGTGTCAAGATAAACGGGCACTAATCCTGTCTGCCAGTCGTTGCAGTGGATAATATCAGGCACAAAATCAATGTGCGGAATAATCTCCAACACGGCGCGGCTGAAAAACGCAAAGCGCTCGGCATCGTCGTAGTGGCCGTAAAGCCCCTGCCTTTTAAAGTAATACTGGTTGTCTAAAAGATAGTAGATAACACCGTCGACCTTGGCTTCGAAGATACCGCAGTACTGCCGTCTCCACGAAACAGGAACGGTAATGCTTGTAATAAACTGCATATTAGCACGCATTTCGTCGCTGATACACTCATAAAGAGGCATAACGATACGACAGCCGACAAGCCTTTTTCTGAGCGCCTTAGGTAGAGCGCCGGCAACGTCGGCAAGTCCGCCCGATTGGGCAAACGGATAAGCCTCACTTGTTGCA
>JAZRNK010000150.1:0-39931 GCA_045648145.1 Acutalibacteraceae bacterium
GGTGGTATTGCCGAGGCTGTAATGAAAATGGCCTTCGGTAACGGTTTGGGCTTTAAATATGACGAGGGTATGTGCAATCAGGCAATATTTGATTACTGCTACGGCGCTTTCCTTTTAGAAGTTAGCGAGGATGTTGAGGGCGCATTGCTTGTTGGTACTGTTACCGACGACGGTAAAATTTCTCGTGGTGATGAAAGCCTTGATTTGAATGAGCTTCTTAACGTTTATGAAAATAAACTTGAGAGCGTTTATAACTGCAATATTGCCGATACTAAATCTAAAATGGAGACCTTCTCTTATAACTCGACTGAGCGCAAGGCGCCTGCTATTAAGGTTGCTAAGCCTAAGGTTTTAATACCTGCATTTCCCGGTACTAACTGTGAGTTTGACAGTGCTAAGGTTATGCGTGATGCGGGTGCAGAGCCTGAAATTCTTGTTATTAATAATCTTACTGCCGACAGTATTGCAAAAAGCGTTGAAAACTTTGCAGAAAAGTTAAAAACTGCACAGATGATATTTATTCCGGGCGGTTTTTCGGGCGGTGACGAGCCTGACGGAAGTGGTAAGTTTATTACAGCATTCTTCCGTAATGCCGAGGTGAAAGACGGTGTTACCGAGTTGTTGGAGAAGCGTGATGGTTTAATTTGCGGTATTTGTAACGGCTTCCAGGCGTTAATTAAGCTTGGCCTTGTTCCGTACGGCAAAATTATTGATACCGACGAAAATTGTCCTACACTTACCTTTAATACAATAGGCAGACACCAGTCGAGAATTGTCAAAACAAGAATTGCATCTAATAAATCTCCTTGGCTTGCACTTACCAACGTGGGTGACGTTTATAACGTTCCGATTTCACATGGTGAGGGTAGATTTATCGCAAGTGAGGAGCTTATAAAGAAGTTGGCTCAAAACGGTCAGATTGCAACACAGTATGTTGATTTTGACGGTAAGGCTACCAGCGACGTTCATTTTAATCCTAACGATTCGATGTTTGCTATCGAGGGTATTACGTCACCTGACGGCAGAGTATTCGGTAAGATGGGACACAGTGAGCGTATCGGTAATGGTCTTTATAAAAATGTTCCCGGTAATTATGATATTAAGATGTTTGAATCCGCAGTGCGTTATTTCAAATAATAAAGGAGAATTGGTATGGAATATTTATCCGATATCGAAATTGCCCAACAATGTGAAATGGAGCCCATTGAGGAAATTGCAAAAAGGGCTAACGTCGATGAGAAATATCTTGAAAGATACGGTAAATATAAGGCAAAGGTTGACCTTTCACTTTTAAAGGAAAGTACACAGAAAAACGGTAAGCTTATTCTTGTTACCGCCATTACACCTACACCTGCAGGTGAGGGGAAGACCACTACTACAATCGGTCTTGCTGACGGTTTGAGAAAGATTGGCAAAAACGTTACCGTTGCTTTGCGTGAGCCGTCACTTGGTCCTGTCTTTGGCGTTAAGGGCGGTGCAGCCGGTGGAGGATACGCTCAGGTTGTACCGATGGAGGATATTAATCTTCATTTTACGGGTGACTTCCACGCAATAGGTGCTGCAAACAATCTGCTTGCGGCCATGCTTGATAACCATATTCAGCAGGGCAATGCTTTGGGTATCGACCCGAGAAAGATTACCTGGAAGCGCTGTGTTGATATGAATGACCGTCAGTTAAGATACGTGGTTGACGGTCTTGGTGGCAAGCCTAACGGTGTTCCGCGTGAGGACGGCTTTGACATTACCGTTGCAAGTGAAATTATGGCAGTTTTGTGCCTTGCCAATTCTTTAACTGACTTAAAAGAAAAGCTTTCAAAGATTATTGTGGGTTACACCTATGATGATAAGCCTGTAACCTGTGGTCAGTTGAAGGCACAGGGCGCTATGACGGCATTACTTAAGGATGCTATCAAGCCTAACCTTGTCCAGACCTTAGAGGGTACACCTGCTTTTGTTCACGGCGGTCCGTTTGCTAATATTGCACACGGCTGTAACTCGGTTATCGCAACCAAAACTGCTCTTAAGATGGGTGATTATACCATCACCGAAGCAGGCTTTGGTGCTGATTTGGGCGCAGAAAAGTTTTTGGATATTAAGTGCCGTTTGGCAGGTCTTACACCCGATGCAGTTGTTGTTGTTGCAACCGTAAGAGCGCTTAAAATGCACGGTGGACTTGCTAAAACTGAGCTTGGAACCGAAAACATTGAGGCTCTTGAAAAGGGTATACCCAACCTTTTAAGGCACGTATCTAACATTAAAAACGTTTACGGTTTGCCTTGTGTTGTTGCGATTAACCGTTTCCCGACTGATACAGATAAGGAAATAGACTTTATTATTGCAAAATGCCGTGAGCTCGGAGTTAACACCGTTCTTTCTACCGTTTGGGCAGATGGCGGTAACGGTGGTATTGAAATGGCTAAAGAGGTTGTCCGTCTTTGCGAGGAAGAAAAACCCGATTTCAGATTTAGCTATACCGATGATTTGACCTTAGAAGAGAAAATCAATGCTGTTGTAACCAAGGTGTACGGTGGTAAATCTGCTATCATTACACCTGCGGCTAAAAAGCAGATTGACAAGTTGACCGAGTTAGGCTTTGGCAACTATCCTATTTGCATTGCCAAGACACAGTATAGTTTTTCTGATGACCCTGCTAAGCTTGGCGCACCCGAAAATTTTGATATAACTGTAAGAAACGTTAAGGTTTCTGCAGGTGCGGGCTTTGTGGTTGTTTTAACCGGAGACATTATGACAATGCCCGGTTTACCCAAAGTGCCTGCTGCTGAAAGAATTGACGTTGATGAAAACGGTGTTATAACCGGCTTGTTCTAAAAACAAAAAAGCAACCGAATTTTTCGGTTGCTTTTATTTTGTTTAAATTAGCCTTTAAAAATCATGCCGTTTATTATAGTTTTATCAACTGTAAAATCGTCGTTTAGTAGAACTAAATCAGCATCGTAGCCCTCGGTAATCCTACCTTTATTGATTTTGAGTAGCTTCGCAGGGGTTTCGGTTGCCATTTTTATGGCATCGTAGAACGGTATACCAAATTCAACTGCAGTTTTTACACATTTAAGCAAGGGATTGCTTCCGCCTGCTAACGTACCGTCGGTCAAGGTGGCAACACCGTTTTTTACTATTACTGTAAGACCACCTGACGAGTATTCGCCGTCGGGCATTCCTGCAGGACGGATGGCATCACTGACTAAAATTAGTTTTTCTGCCGTCATCATTTTATAAAGCGCTAAAACTGCCGCGCGGCTAACATGTCTGCCGTCACAAATGACTTCGGAGTAAATACCTGCTTCAAATGCAGCACCAATAGGACCGGGCTCTCTGTGAAGCAGGGGAGGCATAGCGTTAAAGGTATGTGTGAGTGACATTGCTCCTGCCTCGATTGCTTTTTTTGCTTCAAGATACGTGCAATCGGTATGGCCGATAGACACAACACAGTCAGCCTGTTTTATAAAATCTATTGCTCCGTCAAGCTCGGGTGCTACGGTGATGAGTTTGACGTTTTTTATTGCCTTAAGCTCATTAATATCGGGATTTTTAAGATACTTTTTGTTTTGAGCGCCGCTTCGCTTTTGCGACAAAAAAGGTCCCTCTAAATGAAAACCTAAAATATTTGCGCCTTGACATTGCGGTATCTCAGACGTAGTAGTCTTAAGGTTTTCAATGCTATCGGTCATTGTAGTCGGCAACCATGAGGTTGTACCTGCAAGTGCTAATTTTTTACTGATACATTGAAGGTCACCGTCAGAGCAGTCCTTACCGCCAAAACCGTGAATATGAATATCAATAAGTCCCGGTATAACTCTTTTTCCGTTAGCGTCAATAACTTCGTTGCCGTCAATTTTGCCAAGTTTTACGATTTTCCCGTTGCAAATTTCAATATCGCTTATACCATTTTCAAGCAAAGCGTTCTTAATAATCATTTAAATTACTCCTTGCCGTGACTGTATATAACAGTAATGTCGCTGTGAAGCTGTAAAATTGAGGCAGGAATAAGCGGTGTTATGGGACCGTTAAAGGCTTTATCAAGAATTTCCTTTTTATCTTCACCGCAAGCGACCAAAATGATTTTTTTGGCCTGCATAATCGAAATCATACCCATAGTAAGCGCAAATTTCGGAACATCGTCAATATTATCAAAGAAACGGGAGTTAGCATTAATGGTTGACTCGTGAAGTTTGACTAAATGGGTGGATTTTGTAAAGTATTCATCAGGCTCGTTAAAGCCGATATGACCATCGTTGCCGATACCTAAAAGCTGAACATCAATACCGCCAAGCTCTTTAATATGGTCATCAAAGGCTTTGCCTGCAGCGTTGGCATCTTCGGCGTTAGCGTTAGGAATATATGTGTTGTTGGGATTGATATTAATATGATCGAAAAAATTATGCTTCATATAATAATGATAGCTCTGAGGATCGTCAAAGCTGATACCGACGTATTCGTCAAGATTGAAGGCGGTAACCTCCGAAAAATCAATATCACCTTTTTTATACCACTCTATCAGTTGTCTGTAAATTCCAAGCGGGGTAGAGCCTGTGGCAAGGCCAATAACTGAATCAGGCTTGGATATAATTTGCGCCGAAATTAAGTTAGCGGCTTTTCTTGACATCTGATAGTAGGTTTCAACTTCAAAGTATTTCATTTTATCACCATTTATTTATATTTTTCGACGATTTCGTGCATTAAGTCGAGATTTTGCTCCATTTCCTCAACCAATCTAAACTGTGTATGACAACGGACAAGGTTATGGTCACTATAAGCGGTTTTGAAATAAGTGTCACCGTTTAAATAGTCGGTTAAAAATCTCATTCCGCATTCAAGCGTCATCATAATCGCGCCGATGGGCAACAGCTGGACTTCTGTTTCGGTAAGATTACCAGCACAGCCGGTTAAGAAGCCTTTTGTATAGGTTTCAAACATATTTATATCGAAATGCACTTTATTAAGGTCGGGCTCGTCCTCAACAGCGGTGGAAGCACCAAACCTGATAGAGTCGCCAAAGTCGTTAACCGAGTATCCCGGCATAATAGTATCAAGGTCAACAATACAAACAGGAGTACGGGTTTTATCACTCAAAAGTATGTTGTTAAGCTTGGTGTCATTATGGGTGACCTTTTTAGGAAGCAGACCTTCTGCAAACTTATTTTCAAGAGTATTCATAAATTCTTTTCTTGATTTAACAAATTCGATTTCCCTAGGGACATTCTTTGCTCTGCTGCAAGCATCGTTTTTCAAAGCGTCCTCAAAATGAGTGTATCTTATAGGTGTGTTATGAAAATTAGGGATTGTTTCATAAAGAGTGTCGATAGGGTAATCCTTAAGCTTGCTTTGGAAATCTCCAAAGGCAACAGCGCTTTGATAAAAGTCATTGGCAGTTTCAGGCTTGTCCAAGGATACGGTATTGCCAACAAAGTCATACATACGCCAACAAGAGCCGTCAAAGTCTGTATAAAAGTTGTTATTAGCTTTTGTCTTTATGACGTTAAGAACGGTTTGGTTTGTACGCTCAAGCTCGTCCTTAAAATTTTCGTTCAAATAAGACGTCACATTAACGATATTGGACATTACCTCTTCAGGCTTATTAAATATACTTGTATTAATTTTTTGAAGTATATATTTACATTTACAGCTACCGTTTTCAGAGGTTATGAGATATGTATTGTTAATATGACCGTTTCCGTGGGGGACAGCGTCAGCAAAATTGCCGCAAACATTAAAGTTGCTGACAATAGTAGCGATTGTTTTTATATCTGTCATTTTACCACCTCAAAAATTTATTTACATACATTTAATATGCTACATTAAACCACTTGAAATTTCAAGTGAATTATGTATAATTATTAGTAAAATAATAAAATTTTGTACTTTGGTGATAAAATGATTTCAAAAATTGAAATATATGGCATATTACGTGACTTCCATAAGATAACAGGTGCAACAGTAACGATTTTTGATATTGACCATAAAACGATTGCGGGTTATCCTCACATGCCATGCGAGTTCTGTAAACAGGTACACAAAAACGCGGTTGGTAATCAATGCTGTGTTGATTCTGACGTTAAGGCATTTGAGATGGTTAACCGCACGGGACAGCCGTATACCTATAAGTGTCATTGTGGACTTTATGAAACGGTAGCGCCGGTCTATCATTACGGTGTTATCTCGGGATATTTTATGATGGGGCAAATAATCGACAATAATGAGGAATCTTGCGAAAAAATAATTAATTTGTCTAAAAAATATTTTGATAACATACAATTGCTTCAAGAGTGTGTTAATAATATTCCTAAAATTGACAGTGAGTTATTGAGTAGTTATATTAACGTACTGGGTGTTATTGCCGATTACATGACACAGACTAACCGTATTGTGCCTAAAGCGACCGAGATACCTGAAAAGGTTAGGGAATACATAAACAAGAACTATAAGCAAAGGTTAAATATTGACAGAATGTGTACGATTTTTAACTGTAGTCGTACAACTTTGATGAATACCTTTAAGAAGAAGTTTGGTATAACGGTTGGAAATTACATAACGCAAAAAAGGATTGAGGCGGCTATTGAGGTTTTGACAACCACCGATATTATGATTAAATCGGTCGCTATTGAATGTGGATTTTCTGACCAAAATTATTTTTCTAAAATCTTTTGCAACAGTACAGGTTTAACGCCGACAGAATACCGCAGGCTTAATTTTGCAGGAAAGGTGGAAATCCCTGATGATTAGGCTTTATGTTTTAAAATTTGACGGTAGCTGTTTTGACATACCTAAACAAGTATTTGATGGGTTGTCAAAAGAACGAATTGAGTTAATTAACAAGGCAAAAACCGTTAAGAAAAAGAAGCAGTTGGCTTTTAGTGAATTAATGGTAAGCTTTATTGCTAAAGAGCTGCTTGGTTTAACCGGTTTTCTGCAGTTTGAAAAAGGGAAACACGGAAAGCCGTATATTAAAGGATACGAGGATTTTAATTACAACGTTTCACATTCGGGTTGTATGGTTGTGGTGGCTGTTTCAAACAATTTTGTCGGAGTTGACGTTGAAGAAATACGGCAGGTTGATATGAAGGTTGCTGACAGGTGCTTTACCGAGAAGGAAAAGCAGTATTCGAAAATCAATGAGCAAAACTTTTTTAAGGTTTGGACTCGCAAAGAGGCATATATTAAAAGAAAAGGCGATGCCTTTTTTGAAGTACAACCTAAAACACTTGCTATTTTAGAAAAACCGTTGTCAGATTGCATTGATACACATTGCGTTGATGAATATATAATTTCGGTTTGTGGTGATGATGTTGAGAATGTTGATATTGTCCACTTGAAAGAGGAGGATTTGTATTAAAAAAGAGTTCCTGTTAAGGAACTCTTTTTAATTTTACATCTACGCAGGCGGTGTGCATGCTTGCGCTTTCCATATAGACATCGTTGATGATAATATCTTGATTAATCGTGCTTAAAGCTTTTTTGTTTAAGTCTAATATTTTTTGGTGAACGATATTTGCGACAACGCCGCGTTTTTCTTTTACATTACGGAAGGTGAAGCCTAACCTTGGCAGGTCGTTTAAAACGGTTTTGCGCCTAATTCCGCCCATATAAATCGCATCTTCAATATAGCGTTTCACCAGGAAATTATAGTGTGTTGCGTCAGTGCCGTAGTTAAGCCAACGTGTAGCGTGAGCCAAAACGGTGCCCAAAGAGTTGGCATTGGTGTTCCATCCGGCATAAGCGATAATATCAAGTAAAATCTTGTATTGGTTAAGCATTTCAATTAATGCAACCTCACCGCCATTTGAATAGGCGTTGTCAAGAATTGCAACGGGTTTGTTTTCCTTTACGCAAATATTAATAAAATGCGTCAATTCGACGAGATTACGTTCCACACAGTAGGGGATGGACATAATTGGTTGGTAACCTGCCTCATCCATTTCCTTTGAGGGAGCGGTTATGGCAAGGACAAAATCAGCCTTTGAAAGCTCGTCGGTGATACAACAGCCAGCTGCCATAATATGTGCTTTTATGGTTTCCTCTAACGGCCTGTCCTCGTATTTAGGAATACTGTATTTAGCAAGTACGCTTGCATAACGAAGATAAATTTTAGGACATTTGCCTGACATTTCGTTGATTATTCTTGTAAATAGGGTCATGGCAACCTCGTCGGCGCCAGGATACATAAGTGCTTTTGAATACACACCTTTTTCTGCTATTGCTTGTCTTACGGTAGCTTGGTCGAGTGCTGTAAAGCCAAAAGGTGCAGAATCGTCCTGAGGTAAAATTAATAATTCAACTGTATTATTACATAATAAATCAAGTGCTTTAACGTTGTATTTAATATTAAATTGTCTACGAGCAATATAATCATCAAGATGCTCTTGTTTGACGATTGATTTTAGTTCGTTTAGTTCCTTTTCACAGTCGTCGCCGAGCTGTTGTAAATGCATATATCTGCCTATTAGGTGAATTTTGTCGCCGTATATACCGTAATAATCGGGCTCTTGTTCGTTACTACAAGAGGTTGGACAACGCATAATGCTCTGAAAGAGATATATTTTTATATTTGGGTTGCTTTGCTTGATTTTTGTAATCGTTTCGAAGCGGTTGTCAACTGTTTCGGCGGTTAGGTTATGTGTTCTTGAAGGGAAAAGCCCGCCATAAAGCAACATATCCATAGAAATGACTGCGGCATAAGCATCACGGCTTTCGCTTATCAAAAAACGACAAAGTTCTTCACAGTCGGCAGGGATTTTCTTGTTGCTTAATTTTTCGGGGCGTATAATTGAAATTTCATTGCTTTCAAAAAGTGTTATAGGATAGTTACTGTTGCAGGGTCTTTCATCTAACGGAATAAAAACTATTTTTTTCATTAATTTCAACTCCCGCATAATTACTATAGATATTATATAATGCGTGATGGAAAAAAACAACTGTAAAAAAGTGTATATTATTAGTAAAATAGTTGTAGAAAAAATCATATAGTTCGGTTATAATAAAAATAGTAGATACAGGAAAGGATGTAGGTTATGTCAGTTTTGAAGATTAATAAAGATAATTTTGAGCAGGTTAAAAAGAGTGATAAAAGAGTTTTATTGGATTTTTACGCCGACTGGTGTGGCCCTTGCAGAATGGTTTCACCTTTGGTTGATGAAATTGCAAATGAGCACCCTGAATATCTTGTATGTAAAATAAACGTTGATGAGGAGCCTGAATTGGCAAGTATTTTTGACGTGTTTAGTATTCCTACGCTTGTTGTTATGGAAAACGGTAAGGTTATCAACAAATCGGCGGGAGCAAAGCCTAAAAACGCTATACTCCAAATGTTGAAAGGTTAATATGTTTTAGGTGGACAAAATGACGCATATTTTTGATATGGTTATAATTGGCGGCGGTCCGGCAGGGTACACGGCGGCGTTGTATGCTGCAAGAGCCGGGCTTGACGTTGTTTTGTTAGAGAAAATGTCGCCGGGCGGTCAGTTGGCATTAACCGATATTGTGGATAATTATCCAGGCTTTGAAGAGGGTGTTGATGGCTTTACCTTAGGAATGAAAATGCAACAGTCGGCCGAACGCTTTGGCGCCAAAACTGAGTATTCAGAGGTTGTGTCGGTTGACTTTTCGGCGACACCTAAAAAGGTTATAACTACTGATGGCGAGTTTTTAAGCAACACGGTTGTTATTGCTACGGGCGCTAACCCGAGAAAATTAGGCTTATTGAAAGAGGAAGAGCTTTTAGGCAGGGGAGTTCATTATTGCGCCCACTGTGACGGACGTTTTTACAAAGGCAAAACGGTTGCCGTTATAGGTGGCGGAAACTCTGCTGTTTCGGATGCTTTATATTTATCACGCCTTGCCAAAAAGGTATATTTAATACATCGCAGAGATACTTTAAGAGCGACGAAGGTTTATCACGAGCCTTTGATGGAGGCTGATAACGTTGAGTTCGTATGGGACAGCGTTGTTGCAGAATTTGTAGCAGAGGACAAATTTCGGGGAATAAATGTAAGGAACGTTAAAACCGATGTGACCGAGTATATTTCATGTGACGGTGTTTTTGTCAGTGTTGGCAGAGTGCCTGAAACGGCAATCTTTAAAGACATAGTTTTGGTTGACGAGGCAGGATACATTGTTGCTGATGAAACAACAAGGACAAACATAGACGGTGTTTATGCCGTTGGTGACGTCAGAACAAAACATTTAAGGCAGGTTGTTACCGCAGTTTCTGACGGAGCGGTTGCCGTACATTTTGCAGAAGAATATTTAGCATAAAAACCGACCACGGTACATTTTGTACTGTGGTCGGTTTTTATTTAAAAGTGTTAACGTATTTTTTTGGTGATAGACCGTAATGCTTTTTGAAAGCCTTGCTGAAAGAGTAAAGGTTGGCGTAGCCGAGAATATCGGCAGTTTTACCTACGTTTTGATTTTCTTTTAATATTTCGAGGGCCAATTTCATTTTTCTTGAGTTCATATATTGCACAGGTGTCATACGGTACGCTAAAGTAAAGCTACGTGTAATATGCTCACGGCTATAGCCTACGTTATGGCTTATTTCATTCATAGAGATGTATATCTTATTACTTTTGTCAATATATTCCTTTGTCTTTTTTGCTGCGTTTTCAGATGCTTCTTCCTGCGGATTAATGCAGGACAGCACAAGTCCAACAAGACCGGCTAAAAGTTCCTTATCGTCAGTATTTATATATTTTCTCCATAAAGCTACAGCGTCATAAAGAGGTGTGTTTTCGACAACCTCAATTTCTGTAAATTCTGATACCGCAGGCAGAGTGTAAACGTGAGTATAGGTGTGTAAGAGTTGGTCTTTCGGATCGTCATATAAAGAGAATTTTCTTTTGGTTGGAGTTAGGTAAAGATGGCTCTTTTTAAAGCGGTGCGCATTTCCTCCTTCTTCATAATAGCCTACTCCGTCGATGATATAATATAATCTCGAAAACTCGGTGTATACGTTACGGAATACCCAATTAGCATAGGTATAGGATTCGTTGTTGTTAAATACATCTTTTACTATCATAAGTTGATTATATTAGATATTAATATCAGAGTCAATAAAAATGTCATAAATTATATCACAAATGGATATTTAAAGAAAACGTATAAACATTTACTTGTTTTGTAAAATGGAAATATAATAGCGACAAGAGGTGTGATATTATGAATGTTTTTGGCGATGCAAGGTACATAAAAGCAATAAGCAAACCGCAGGATTATTCTCTTCATGACCCATTGCCGATTTTCAGAAAGGAATTTCAAGTTGACAAATCCTTATTGAAAACCGCGCAAATATTTGTTCAAGCTCCGGGTTTTGCAGAGTTTTATATCAACGGACAGTGTGTTACTGAGGATAAGTTTATTTCTCCTTTGAGTGATTACAACAAGATACTTTGGTACAATACCTATGACGTTACAGAGCTTTTACAGGATGGTGTTAATACGCTTGGTGTAATTACCTCGAACGGTTATTTTAATGAACCGTTTGAAACCGCGTGGAATTTTAATACAGCATCTTGGCGTGATGCTCCGCAATTTATGCTGTGCCTTAAAATAAACGGTAAGGACGCAGTAATCAGTGACGATTCTTGGAAGGCAAGCCGAAAGTGTTCGCATATTATATACAGTCATCTTAGAAGCGGTGAGTATGTCGATATGAGAAAAAAAGATACCTCATGGCTTTTGTCGGGTTATGATGATTCGGCGTGGAAAAACGTTATATCAAGAGATATTAACGAGATAACGGGAAAATTGTTACCTTGTGAATGTCCGCCTGTTCGTGAGTTTGAACGGTTAAAACCGCAACAGATAATTAAAACTGCACAGGGTTATCTTGTTGATTTTGAAAAAAACAGTTCAGGTTATATTGAAATCAGTCTTCAAGAGCCAAGAGGCCAAGAGGTGACTGTAAGGTATTGTGAGGAAGTTGATGAAAACGGTAAGCCTAAGCACAACCGTATGGATTCTTCGTATTTTTATGGCGACGAGCTTTATAGTTTTCAGACTGATAAAATTATAGCGTCAGGTCAGAGGGATGTTTTTAAGCCGACGTTTTGTTATCACGGATTTCGTTACGTAGTTATTGAGGGTCTTTCAAAACCGCCTTTAGAAGAGGAAATTTCGGCTATTTTTATACATAATGACGTAAAAAAGAAAGCCGATTTTTCGTGTGGAAATGAGATAATTAATTTTATTTATAATGCGGGTATTCGTTCTACCTATTCAAATATGTTCTGGTCGCTTACCGATTGTCCGACGCGAGAAAAAATGGGTTGGACAAATGATTCTCAGGCAAGTGCAGAGCAAATGCTGATAAATTTTGACTGCTTATCCTTTTTTAACAAGTGGTTTGAGGATGTTAAAGCCGACCAAACCGAAAGCGGTGAACTGCATTCGGTTATCCCGACAGGTGGATGGGGGTTTGATTGGGGTCCCGTTTGTAATTGTTTCTTGTTTGAACTGCCTTACAGAATTTACATTTATACTAATGACAGTTCTATGATGATTGATGCTATCCCGTATTTTGAAAGGTATATTGCTTTTCTTGAAAAAGCGTTAGAGGAAAATCGTGAATTTATTTTAGGCGATTGGACAGGTAATGGTAGCAGCACACTTATTCCAAAGAAATTTGTGTTAGATTTATATCTTGTTAAATCGCTCAAAATAGCTTGCATAGCCCGTCGACTTGCCGGACTGGATTTTGCTGAAATACAAGCAAAGCTTGATTTAACTGAGCAAAGGGTCAAGGAAAAATATCTCGACGGCGATGGAAGGTGTGTTATTAATGAACAAACCTCGATTGCTATGATGCTTGAATTTGATTTATACAAAGATAAAGATACATTACGGCACCAGCTTGTATCGGCTGTGGAGCGTGACGGAATTCGTATTACCTGTGGAATGGTGGGTATACAGTATATATACGATGCGCTAAGTAATAGTGGTCGTGCCGACCTTGCATATAAGCTTATCACCGAGAGCGAACCGGGCTTTAAAACCTGGTATAAGCACGGTGCTACAACCTTGTGGGAATGTTGGGCAGGAGAGAATTTCGGCTCACATAATCACCATATGTTTTCTAACGTTCTTGCGTGGTTTTTCAAATCGTTGCTTGGTATCAATCCTGATGAGAATAGTCCCGGTTTTGAGCGTGTTATTATTAAACCTCAATTTATTGCTGAGCTTGAATTTGCAAAAGGGTATATGATAACGGTTCGTGGCAAAATAGAAGTCGAGTGGTGCTATTCTGACGGTGTTTTTACATACACTATCAAATTACCTGAAGGAATAGAGGGAGAGTATCAAGGACAGAAGCTTCATGCAGGTATAAATATTTTTGAAATAACGAAATAATAAAATAGGGAATACAAAAAAAGGCTTCACGGAACGTGAAGCCTTTTTTTAATTATGTATCTGGTTGGAAATTTTCGAAAAGGATAAGTCCGTTACCTTCTCTATAAGAAAGAACACCGGTATCGCCTTCAACAATTAAAGAATACTGAACACTTGTAACAATAAACGATTTACGTTCACCGGTATCTAATTCAAAGGATAAGTGACATATGGTGTATGCGTGTTGGCCTTTGACTTCGGTGTGTTTGGATAGCACTGTTGCTCGATTGTTTATGACAGGAAATTTTTTGCGCAGTCTTTTTGGGTTGTTAGCGTAGTCGTTAGCTATTTTTATAAGTAATAATACTATGAAAAAGAGAAATAATATAAGAGAAAAATATAACGACAAATAAATCACCACCAAAAAATGTAATATTGTCAAAAATCCGTCTTTTTTATTAAAGACGGATTTTTGATGGTGCCGCTGACCGGACTTGAACCGGTACGGTATCGCTACCGAGGGATTTTAAGTCCCTTGTGTCTGCCTATTCCACCACAGCGGCAAATTTGATTATCAAGCAAAATCTATTATAACTATTAGTTGGTTTATTGTCAACATTTTTTTGCGTTTAAATGTGAAAAATACAATATTTTGTGTTCGTATATATTGCATAACACAAGCGTGAAAAAATTGTTTAATTTTTTAGTAAAAAAATCTTGATTTTTACAATATACGCTTATATAATGAAATTACGGTGGTGGAAAGTGGTGTTTAAACCCACAAAAAACCATAAAAGTGGTGCAAGAAGGAGGCGGTCGATATGTTTTTTGGACAGCATTACCACAGCATAGATAAAAAAGGCCGCGTTTTTGTACCGGCCAAGTACCGCGAGGAGCTTGGAGAAGAGTTTATGCTCTCTAAAAGTCCTGACGGTAAACGCTGCTTGTGTATTTATCCTATGAGTGAGTGGCACATTATTGATGAGAAGTTAAAAGCAATGCCGGGTGTTAGAGCCGGTAAGCTTGTTCGTTTTATGTATTCGGGTGCTGAGCTTTCTTCATGTGATGCTCAAGGGCGTATACTTATTCCACAAAGTCTTAGAGAGTATGCAGGGCTTCAGGGCGACACCGCAATAATCGGTATGTCCTCAAAGCTTGAAATTTGGGATAGCGCAGCATTCAAAGCAGAAGAGGCAGAGGAGACTCCCGAGTCTATCGCCGAGCTTGCTGAAATGCTTGGGTTCTAAAAAATATGGAGTTTGTGCATAAGTCGGTACTTTTAGACGAGGTACTGCAAAACTTGAATATAAAGTCTGATGGTATATATGTTGATGGTACTGCCGGTGGGGCAGGGCATTCAAAGGAAATTGCCAAAAGGCTGACAACGGGAAAGTTAATAGCCTTTGACCGTGACCCTGATGCCGTTAAGGTGGCAACCGAGAGGTTAAAGGGTTTACCTGCTAAAGTAATTGAGTCAAACTATTCACGAATGGCAGAGGCTTTAAAGGACGACGGTATAAACGGTGTTGACGGTGTGCTTCTTGATTTGGGAGTTTCGTCGTGGCAGTTGGATAATGGCGAGCGCGGTTTTTCATATCACAGTGATGCTCCACTTGATATGAGAATGAGCAAACAGGGCGTTTCGGCTGCTGATTTGGTCAACACTTTGAGCGTTCAGGAGCTAACCGATATTTTAAGAGATTACGGTGAAGAAAAGTTTGCTTACAAAATTGCTTGTAATATCGTAAGGGAAAGAGAAAAGTCGCCGATACTTACAACTATTCGTTTGGCGGATATAATCAGCAATTCCGTTCCTGCCGCCGTAAGACGTGACGGTCATCCTGCAAGAAAATCGTTCCAGGCTATAAGAATTGCGGTTAACAACGAGTTCGAGGCCGAAACCGAAGGCATTAAAGCGGCGTTTGAAATGCTAAACAGTGGCGGAAGGCTATGTGTCATCACGTTCCACTCGTTAGAGGACCGATTGGTTAAAAATTTGTTTGCATCGTTTTGCAAAGGATGTATCTGCCCACCTGACATTCCGATTTGTGTTTGCGGCAGAACACCCAAGGCAAAATTGATTGTCAGAAAACCGATAATTCCTACAGACAGTGAAATCGAGGCTAACCCAAGAAGCAGAAGTGCTAAATTAAGAGTTTTAGAAAAAATATAGAAGTAAAAGAAAGGCGAGAGCAAATGGACAATTTAAAATATTATAATGACAGCTTTGCTTATGATTATGGAAGATTTGCTCCGTCTGTAAAGCAGAAGAGAGCAGAAATTCACGAATACAAGCCAACTGTTAAAAAGGTTAATAAAAAAAGAGCGGCTATCAGAGCAAACACTGCAATTATGAGCAAGGTTATAATTGCTGTGCTCGTTTTATCGGCGGTTTGCGGAAGCTTGTTTTTGCGTGCTGAAATTTCGTCGTTAAAGTCACAGATTAATAAAGTTAATAACGAAATCGTTGAATTAGAGAGCGAAAATACAAGGCTTGAGGTTGAAATTGAGCGTAAAACCTCAATGACCAATCTTGAAAGCGCCGCTATTGCATTGGGTATGCAAAAATGTGAAAAAAATCAGGTGACATATATAAAAACAAATCAAATTGACTCAGCAGAAAATGCTTCGGGCGAGCTTACCGTTGAATTAGATTAGAATACAAAACGGTTGTGTTAAATATACTTTTATGAAAGATTAAAACAGCGGCGAGAGCCGGACAAAGTCCGGCTCTCGTTAAGGCATATTTAAACATAAAAAATATCATGACAAGGAGATGTGCATTATGGCAAAGGGACCAAGCAAAAGTATGATTATTAGAATTGCTGTAGTGTGGCTTGTTATGATTTTTTGTACTGTTGGGCTTGTTGGCGGCAGATTGGTCTATATTATGCTGGTTGAAAGCGATTTTTATCAGCAAAAAGCGGCAGACCAACAGCTTTATGACACAGAATTGAGCGCCGAGCGCGGTAAGATTTATGACCGCAACGGTGAGCTTTTAGCAACAAGCGCACAGGTTTGGACGGTTTACATAACGCCAAATAGCTTTAAAAAAGTTACCGATGAGGTTAAGCTTAATGCGATAAAAAATGAAATTGCTACAAATCTTTCGGTGATTTTAGGACTTGAGTACCAAACAGTGCTCGATTATACCAATAAAAACACAAGTTACGTAAAGGTTAAGAGCAATGTTGAAAAGCCTGAGGCCGACAAGGTAAGGCAGTATATTGCTGACAGTGAATACAAGGTTGGCAGCTACATCGGTTTGGACGAAGGCAGTAAGCGCTATTATCCTAACGATAATCTTGCTTCTGTTACACTTGGATTTGTAGGCTCTGATAACCAAGGTCTTGCAGGACTTGAGCTTTATTATGATGATGTGTTGACCGGTACACCCGGTAGAGTTGTTGCTGCAAAGGACGCAACCGGCAACGATATGCCTTTGAGCTATGAGGTCGAAATTGAAGCAACACCCGGTAATTCACTTGTAAGTACTTTAGACACGTACATTCAATACGTTTGCGAAAAGTATCTTGAACAGGCGATTGTTGACAGTAAAATTTCAGAACGCGGTGCTGTTATTTGTATGAACGTTAATAACGGCGAGATATACGGTATGGCAGTTAAGGGTGACTATGACCCTAATGCTCCGTTTACACTTTCCGAGTCAGATCAAGCACTTGTTGATGCTTTGGAAGGTGAGGAAAGAACCAAATTGCTTTCCGAGCTTCGCAATAAGCAGTGGCGTAACAAAGCGGTGTCGGATACTTACGAACCCGGTTCTGTTTTCAAGGTTGTTACAGCCGCTATGGCAATAGAAGAGGGTGTGACAAGTGTTCATAACCACTATAATTGCCCCGGATACATAGTTATTGCAGGTCAGAGATATAAGTGTCATAAGCGTGAAGGTCACGGTTCGGAATCACTGACACAAGCAATGCAGAATTCGTGTAACCCAGTGTTTATAACCTTTGGTCAACAGCTCGGCGCAAATAAATTTTCAAAGTATTTTGAGACCTTTGGACTCACAGAAAAGACGGGTATCGACCTTCCCGGTGAAGCAACTCCTGTTTATCATAAGTTGAAAAACATGGGCGCTACCGAATTGGCATCGTCGTCGTTCGGTCAGACCTTTAACGTTACGCCTATTCAGGTTGTAACCGCTATTTCTACTGCAGTCAACGGCGGATATTTGGTACAGCCTCACCTTGTAAGCGAGATTAAAGATACCAACGGAAACACGGTAAAAACCATTAATAACACTGTTAAAAGACAGGTTATTTCTGAAAAAACATCAGAACTTATTTGCACACTTATGGAGGCCGTTGTTGATGGCGGCGGCGGTAAGAATGCCTATGTACCGGGATACAAAATCGGTGGTAAAACAGGTACGTCACAGAAGGTTTCACAGATACTTGAAACAGGTGAAACAGGTCTTTACGTTGCATCGTTTTGCGGCGTAGCACCCATTGATGACCCTGAAATCGCACTGCTCGTAATTCTTGATGAGCCTAAAGGTGACGCGTATTACGGCGGTACCATTGCCGCGCCTGTCGGTGGACAGATTTTATCAGAAATATTGCCTTATTTGGGAATCGAGCCTAAATATACAGATGAAGAACTGTCTTTGATGGCAGTGAAAATTCCGTCTGTTACAGGTCAGACCTTAGAGGTGGCAAAGAAGCAGTTGAATACTCAAGGTTTAAAATATAAGGTTATAGGCGACGGCGAAAAGGTTATAAAACAGTTCCCAACCGCTACCGAATCAATTTACAGTGATGGTCTTGTATTGCTCTATACCGAGGAAACGAGTGAAAATGTTACCACAAGTGTGCCTAATTTTGTTGGCTTGACAGTGAGTGGTGTTAACGAACTTGCAAAGAAAAATAATATTAACGTTCAGTTTACCGGAGCTTCGCTAAACGGTTCGGGAGTTGTATCGTATAAACAAAGTATTGATTCTGATACTGTCGTAGAGGCAGGAACAGTGGTCACGGTTTATTTCAGGTCAACCGAAATAGCTGAATAACAGAAAGGATAGCTTTATGAAACTCTCTCAAATAATGAAATCTTGTTCGGGAAAATTTGCTGATGTTGAGATTACCGCTATTACCTGCGATTCGAGGCAGGTAACTCCGGGCTGCGCTTTTGTGTGCATAAAAGGCCCTATTGTAGACGGACACAAGTTTGCTTCATCTGCAGTTGATGGTGGTGCAGCGGTTGTTGTATGTGAGAGAGATTTAGGGTTGGAAAATCAAATTATTATTTCTGACACACGTGTTGAATTTGCCGAAATGTGTGCTAATTGGTTTGACCGTCCTGCCGAAAAGTTGAAGTTGATAGGCGTTACGGGAACTAACGGTAAAACCTCGGTTTCTTATATGCTTAAATCTATTTTAGAGCACGCAGGACATAAGGTTGGTCTTGTTGGCACCATTCAGAATATGATATGCGATGAGGTTTTACCCTCTAAAAACACAACGCCGAGCGCTTACGAGCTGCAGTCGATTTTCTCGCTCATGGTAAAAGCAGGATGCAGTTACTGTGTAATGGAGGTTTCCTCGCATGCGTTAGACCAAGGCCGTGTTTACGGATTGGAGTTTGAGGCAGGAATGTTTACCAATCTTACTCAGGACCATTTGGATTATCACCTTACCATTGAAAACTATTTACAGGCAAAAAAGAAGCTGTTTAAAATGTGCAAAACAGCCATTATGAATATGGATGACCAGCATTTTATTGAAATGTCAGAAGGACTTGAATGTAAGGTTTTGACATATTCGGCTGTCAATAATGAGGCAGATTATACTGCTAAAAATATTAATCTTCGTCCTGACGGTGTAGATTTTGTTGTGTCAGGCGTAGGTCTTATAGGCAGAATAAAAACAAAAATTGGTGGTAAGTTTACTCCGTATAATGCTTTGTGCGCAAGTGCCTGTGCGGTGGCATTGGGTATCGATATAGATACTGTTACATCTGCGTTTTCTGAAATGCCGGGAGTTAAGGGCAGGGCAGAGGTCGTGCCGAATGACTTTGGCTTTACCGTTATTATAGATTACGCTCATACGCCTGACGGTTTAGAAAATATACTTAAAACCTTTGATGACTGTGAGAAAAACCGACTTATTGCAGTGTTTGGCTGTGGTGGTGACCGAGACCGCACAAAGCGTTCGAAAATGGGAGCTATTGCGGCCGCAAACGCAGATTATGTTATCGTTACAAGTGATAATCCTCGTACTGAAGAACCCCGAGCCATCATTAACGATATTCTTGAGGGTATGAAGGATAGTAAGACTCCTTATGAGGTTATTGAGAGTAGAATTGAAGCCATCAAAAAAGCAGTGCAAATTGCTAAAAAAGGTGATATAATTGTACTTGCAGGTAAAGGTCACGAAACATATCAGATTTTAAAAAGCGGTACAATTCATTTAGATGAGAGAGAAGTTGTGGCCGAGGCCTTTTTGGAACTTGCAAATAAGCAATGTTAGGGGATTGTAATAAATGAGAAGTCTTATTCCTATGCTGGCGGCTTTGATTGCTTTCGTAGTTGCTGCCGTTTTGGGTGTGCCTGTAGTTAAGATGTTAAGGCGTTTAAACTTTGGTCAGACCATTCGTGAGGAAGGCCCTCAATGGCACAAATCAAAGCAGGGAACACCTACTATGGGCGGTGTGCTTATTGTTTCGGGTCTTGCTATTGCAGTTGTAACTGCCTTTTGTTTAAGTCGTATATTTGAAACAGATGCATTTTTAGAATTAAAAAATGTACTTGGCGCAACTAAGCTGATAGGCGGTTTAGGTCTTGCTTTGTCGATGGGAATTATCGGCTTTTTGGATGACTATATTAAGGTTGTTAAAAAGAGGAATTTAGGTCTTACGGCAATGCAGAAAACTGTGCTTCAGTCAGCGGCTGTGGCGATTTATCTCGGTGCTTTGGCCTTTGCAGGACTTAAAGTCACTTGGCTTCCTTTTATTGGATACGTTAATATTACTTCAGGCTTAGGTCTTATATTCTGGCCGATTGCGTTTTTCTTTGTATACGGTTTTACCAATGCGGTAAACCTTACTGATGGGGTAGACGGTCTTGCATCTTCCGTAACCTTGGTGGCAGCCTGTGGATTTCTTTTAATGTCAGGCTTTTTAGGCTTTGATGGCTGTAATATATTGTCAGCTTCGCTTGCCGGCGCTTGTATTGGTTTTCTTGTTTGGAACTGGAACCCGGCAAAGATGTTTATGGGCGATACCGGCTCGATGTTCTTGGGCGGAATGGTGGTAGCGTTAAGTTTTTGCATCGACCGTCCCGTAATCTTACTGCTTGCAGGTATTGTTTATTTAATAGAAGCTTTATCGGTGATTTTGCAGGTCGTTTATTTTAAAAAGACAGGTAAAAGATTGTTTAAAATGAGTCCTATTCATCATCATTTTGAAAAGTCGGGCTGGAGTGAGGTTAAGATTGTTATTGTATTTTCCTTAGTAACCTTGGTTGCCTGCGGTTTGTGCTTTGCTTTAATTATTTAAACTTAGTGTGACGGGACTCGAATCCCATTACACCAAATTAACGTAGGAGGGGTAGTTTTGCCACAGAGAAAAATTGAAAAGAAAAAGTCAATACTGTCGGGCCTTTTTGTAAGTGGCAAAATGGACCTTACCTTCTTTATAATTCTTCTTGTAATTCTGACCATCGGTCTTGTAATGCTATTTTCTGCAAGCTATGTGTTTGCATATACTTATTATAAAAGTAACTATTACTTTATTTCCAAGCAGGCACTATATGCGGTGTTTGGCTTGGGTATGATGTATTTCGTATCAAAAATTGATTATCATTTTATCAGAAAATTTGCTATTCCATTTTATATTTTGATGGTTGGAATACTTGTTCTTTTACTTGCTTTACCGCCAATGCTTTCGGGAACGTCGGTTAAAAGATGGTTTGTATTAGGACCTATCAATTTTCAACCGTCCGAATTGGCTAAATTTGCGGTAATTTTGTTATTGGCTCATTTGATAGCCGCTAACCAAAAGCTGATGAAGACTTTTAAGTTTGGTGTACTGTTCTTAGGTCTTATAATTGGCGTTGTCTGCGTTTTAGTTGTGTTAGAGCCGCATCTTTCGGCTACTGTGCTGATTTTCTTAATCGGTGCGGTTATGATAGTTGTCGGTGGCATTAAGCTAAGGTATTTGTTCATAGCGCTTGGTGTTGCGGCGGCAGGTGTGATTGCTCTTTTAAGCGGTGTTATAAAATACGCTCAAGACCGCGTCACCTTCTGGCTCGACCCTTGGTCAGCTCCTGTAGGCGAGGGTTATCAGACAATACAGTCGCTTTTGTCGATCGGCTCAGGCGGTTTTTGGGGCAGAGGCTTAGGACAGTCAAGGCAAAAATATTTGTGGGTACCGGAACCCCATAATGACTTTATATTTGCTATTGTTTGTGAGGAATTAGGATTTATCGGCGCAATGATAATAATAATTTTGTTTTGCTTACTTATGTGGCGCGGATTTGTTATTGCCATGAAAGCACCCGATAAATTTGGTTCACTTTTAGCATTGGGACTTACGTTCCAGGTAGGACTTCAAATGGCTTTAAACGTGTTGGTTGTAACCAATACAATTCCCAATACGGGAATAAGCCTGCCGTTCTTTAGCTACGGTGGCACGTCGCTATTGATTTTACTGTTTGAAATGGGCATAATTTTAGGAATTTCACGAAGTAGTAATACAAAAAATACGTTGTGAGGTATTTTAAATGCATATAGTTTTTTCCGGTGGCGGTACTGCCGGACATATTAATCCTGCTATAGCAGTTGCGGGATATTTAAAACAAATTGACGAAGATTGCAAAATCAGCTTTATCGGAACAAAAAAGGGTATGGAAAGTCGTCTTGTTCCGTTAGCAGGCTATGATTTTTATACTATTGACGTTTCCGGCTTTCAAAGAAAAATAACCGTAAAGAATATATTTAGAAACATAAGTGCGTTGTGTAAGGTTTTCACCTCGTCTTATGCTTCAAGAAAGCTTTTAAAATCGCTTAATCCCGACGTTGTTGTCGGTACGGGCGGTTACGTCTGCGGACCTGTGCTTCGTGAGGCGGCAAAGCTTGGCATCAAGACTGCCGTACACGAAGCCAACGCATATCCGGGTGTTACAATTAAAATGTTAGCTCAGGATGTCGATTGTGTTATGGTTGCTATGGAGGATGCGATTGGAAAAATCAACGCTAAAAATCCTCCCGTAATTACAGGTAATCCTATTCGTCAGTCGCTTACAGCTATAACTAAAAAACAGGCGAGGGAAAAGCTTTCTATTCCTCAAAATGCTAACGTTTTACTTTCGTTTGGCGGTAGCTTAGGCGCTCGAATTATCAATAATTCGATGCTTGAGGTATTAAAGTGGAATATAAAGAATAAGGAATTTTATATTCTGCACGCTACCGGCAAAAGTTCTCACGAGCAATTTATTAAAACTCTTGAAGAACACGAGTATTCACCGTTAGATAAGTTTAACAACGTTTACGAATACATAGATAATATGGATGTGACCTTGGCGGCGGCGGATGTCGTGATTTGCCGTGCAGGTGCTATGACGGTTAACGAACTACAGGTTTGCGGTAAGCCTTCAATACTTATTCCTTCACCTTATGTTGCTGAAAACCATCAATTTCACAATGCTATGTCTTTAAAGAGAATTGATGCGGCAGAGCTTATTGAAGAGAAGGATATGTCGGGACAGTTGCTACTTGATACCGTTCGAGAGCTTTTTGCCGATAAAGAAAGACTTGAAAGAATGTCAACTGCTGCAAAACAGAGTGCCATTACCGATGCAGACCGACGCATTGCAGAGGTTATTATTAATTTAGCTAAAAAATAACAATTCAAAAAATTTGGCATAGTATGTACCGAGGTGCATTCTATGTCCATATTGTTAGTGAACGGAGGCAAACGCTTGCACGGTGAAGTTGAGGTAACCGGTGCAAAAAACAGTGTTTTGCCCCTTTTGGCTGCTGCGTTTTTATGTGGTGGACAATGTATTTTACATAATTGTCCCGATTTGTCCGACGTTGCGGCATCAATTAAAATACTTGAGCATTTGGGGTGTAAGTGCTCGAGGGAAAACAGTACGCTGATTATTGATTCTTCAAGTGCTAACGGTATCGAAGTACCGGAAACGCTAATGAGAGAAATGCGGTCATCCATTGTTTTTATGGGCGCTGTTGCCGTTAAAAACGGTAAAGCAGTTATGAGCTTGCCCGGTGGGTGCGAATTGGGTCCAAGGCCTATTGATTTACATCTTGACGCTTTAAAACGGTTGGGAGCGCAAATTGAGTGCTGTTGCGGAAGTATTGTTTGCAGTATGCCTGACGGCGCTAAAAACTGTGAAATCCATTTAAAATTTCCAAGTGTTGGCGCTACGGAAAATACCATTCTTGCTTCGGCAAAGGGTAGGGGTACAACGGTAATTCATAACGCGGCTCGCGAACCCGAAATTACCGATTTGTGTGAATTTTTAAATAGCGCGGGCGCCGATATTAAGGGCTATGGAACCGATGTCATTGTCGTCAACGGTGTCGAAAAGCTTCATGGTACTGAATTTCGTGTTATGCCTGACCGTATAGTTGCCGCTACCTATATGTTTGCTACTGCTATGTGTAACGGTAAAATTAAGCTAAACCGTATTATTATCAGTCATCTTACGCCGATTATTACCTGTTTAAAGGATTGTGGTTGTTCGGTTGCGGTTAACGGTGACAGTGTAATTGTCGAAGCTAATGGAAGCTTTAAAAATTTTGACACCATTTCTACACAGCCTTATCCCGGATTTCCTACTGATGCGGGTCCGCCATTAGTGGCTTTTGCTACCGTGTTAAAAGGTACAAGTGTTTTTATTGAAAATATTTTTGACAGTCGATATCGTTACATTGACGAGCTTGTACGGTTGGGCGCATCAATTAAGGTAATAGGCAGAGTTGCAGTTATTACCGGCGTCAAAGAGCTTTATGCCGCTGACGTAATGTCAACCGATTTGCGCGGTGGTGCTGCTTTAGTTTTAGCGGCAATGCGTGCAAAGGGTGTTTCAAAAATCAGTAACATTGATTATATTGACAGAGGTTATGAAAAAATAGAGAGTGTGTTTAATTCTCTTGGAGCTAATATAAAAAGACAGTAGAGGTTAAGGTATGAAGGTTGAATATTCACCTGAAAAACAGACAAATAAGAAAACTACTAAAAGAAAGAAGCGCCGTAATATCTGGAAGGCATTTTTCTTGTGGTTGGTTGTTCTTGTTGTGGGTACTATATCCACCTTGTCGTTGACTGTTTGGTTTAAAATCAACAGTTTTTCGGTTGGTAAATGTGATGCCTATTCAAACGAACAGATCATTAATGCCACCGGTATTTCTTTAGGAGATAATTTAATCAGAATGTCAACTGCAAAGGCAGAAAACAGACTTGAAAAAAATCTACCTTACATAAAAAAGGCAGAGGTTAAAAGAAAATTTCCCAATACTGTAACAATCACTGTGACACCTGCAAAGGAGTATGCAACCGTTGTTGTTGCAGATACTCTTATAGTGATTGACAGTGATTATAAGGTTTTAAAATCGGTGATTGAACCGGTAGAAGAGCTGCCTTTAATAAAAGGCTTAAAGACTCAAGAAATGACCATCGGCAGTCAGCTTGAATTTACTGATGAAAAACAGCATGAAATTTTAAAGGAATTAATTGATTTATATAATACCTATTCTTTGGAAGTTACTGCAATTAACGTTGAAAATTTACTTGATATTACGTTTATAATTGAGGATAGAATGTATGTGCAGTTAGGCAGCTACAGTAATATGAAGGAAAAAATAGTTCATCTTAACTCAATGCTTCCAACGATTGAGAAAGAGGCGAGTGTAAGAATTTCATTGGCACCCTGGTCAATAGACAATAAAAAAACTATACTTGTTTACGAAGACATATCAAGTTATAGATAATTTTTTCGAAAATCGGGCTTTTTTACACAAAATATTGTAATTTTTTTAAAAAAATTAACATTTTGTATTGCTTTTTTATAATGTTCGTGTTAGAATTAACAACGGATACTAGATTAGTATAATTATTTGTTTGTATAAATAATTGGAAGGATGGTTAAAATGGCTTTCGAGATTGATAATTCAACAGCTGATGTTGTACAGATTAAAGTTGTAGGTGTTGGCGGCGGCGGCGGTAACGCTGTTAACCGTATGGTTGACGCAGGTGTTCGCGGCGTAGAATTTATTGCTATCAACACTGATAAAGCAGCTTTGTTGCTTTCTAAAGCAAATCATAAAATTCAGATCGGCGAAAAGCTGACCAAGGGTCAGGGTGCCGGTGCAAGCCCCAATAAGGGCGAGGACGCAGCTCAGGAGTCTAAGGACGAGATCGCTGCAGCTCTTCGCAGTGCAGATATGGTATTTATTGCTGCCGGTATGGGCGGCGGTACAGGTACCGGTGCTGCTCCTGTTGTTGCTCAGATTGCTAAAGAGCTTGGTATTCTTACCGTTGGTATCGTTACCAAACCTTTTGCTTTTGAAGGTAAGAAGAGAATGGACAATGCTGAAGAAGGTATTGCCGCTTTAAGAGAACAGGTTGATAGCCTTATCGTTATTCCAAACGAAAGACTTAAATTTGTTTCTGAACAGAAGATTACATTTAAGAATGCATTTGAAATTGCCGATGACGTTCTCCGTCAGGGTGTTCAGAGCATTTCAGAGCTTATCAACGTTACCTCTATGGTTAACCTTGACTTTGCCGACGTTACAGCTGTTATGAAGGATGCAGGTTATGCTCATATGGGTGTTGGTACTGCTACCGGTCGCGACAAGGCAGAGCTTGCAGCTCAGAAGGCTATTTCAAGTCCTCTTATCGAAACCAGTATGGACAATGCACGTGGTGTTATCATCAGCATTACCGCTTCTATGGATATCGGTCTTGAAGAGATTGAACAGGCTTCTACCATTATTTCTAATATGGCTCATCCTGATGCAACTATCATTTGGGGTGCACAGCTTGATGAAAATCTTGAGGACGAAATGCGTATTACTGTTGTTGCAACCGGCCTCGGTGATGACACCAAGAAGAGCCCTGCAGATGATATTTTGAATAGCATTTCTTCTAATGCAGACGGCGACGACGAGTTTATCTCTGTTCTCGACGTATTTAACAAATAATTTATACGAATGCAAAGCACCGAGAGTAATCTCGGTGCTTTTTTGTGCTTAGTGTGATGGGTTTGAGTTCCGTCATATTAAAACAAACCCTGCCAAGTGTGTACCTGGCAGGGTAAAAATTTTATATAAGGTCTTTCATACTGTAGAGTCCTGCAGGTTTGCCTTTTAAGAACAAGGCAGCCTTGATAGAACCGACAGCAAAAACGTCTTTTGAAAATGCGGAATGTGAAAGGGTAATTACTTCGTCACGACCTGCGAAAATCACGTCGTGCTGACCGACAATAGTACCGCCTCTGACAGCGTGGATACCAATCTCATTGGCAGTCCTTTTTTCACGCTTTGAATGACGGTCATATTCGTATGTGAACTTGTTGTCGTTTTCTTCATTTATAGCATTGGCAAGCATAATTGCCGTGCCGCTCGGAGCATCAATTTTCTGGTTATGATGTTTTTCAACAATTTCGATATCAAAACCGTCGCCTAAAAATTTAGATGCTGTTTTGGAAAGTTCGACCAAAAGATTAACACCGAGTGACATATTAAAGGTGAAGAAAACAGGAACAACACGAGCTGCCGATTTAATGTTTTCAATGTCTGCATCGGTTAAGCCGGTAGTTGCAACAACAATAGGTGTTTTGGTGCTTACGGCATATTCGAGTAACGAGCTCAAAGCGGCGGGGTGAGAAAAATCAATAATAACATCGCCGTTTTTAACGTCGTTAATGTTTGAAAAAACCTCGTATTCGTAAGCAGTATCTGTGTTTAAATCAACACCTGCGACAATTTTACAATCCTGTCGTGCAGCGACACAATTACTGATGGCTTTGCCCATTTTTCCGTTACAACCGTTAAGAATAATTTCTGTCATTTTTGCACATCCAATAAATTTTATACAAGTGAATGCTTGGCAAGTTCTCTGCGAAGAGCCTCTCTTGCTTCGTCGGTCATAGGTGCCAAAGGCATTCTGAGAGGACCGACGTTAAGTCCCATCATATTCATAGCCTCTTTAACGGGAATTGGGTTAACGTCGCTGAACAAAGCGTTAATAAGGCTTAAATATTTAAGCTGTAGTTCACGCGATTTTTCAATATTACCCTTAAAGAACTCCTCACAAATGTTGTGGGTTTCTTTAGGTAAAATATTGGAAAGAACCGAAATAACACCGATACCGCCAAGAGAAAGAATAGGAACGATTTCGTCATCGTTACCCGAGTAGATATCAAGGTCGTCACCACAGAGGCTTTTAGTCTTGGCGATAGAAGAAATATCACCGTTAGCTTCTTTTGCAGCAACGATATTTTCGTGCTTGGATAATTCCTTATAAGTTTCAGGCTTGATAGCTGTACCTGTACGGCTGGGAACATTATAAAGAATGATAGGTGTTTTTACACGATCGGCAACATAAGTGTAATGCTTAATAAGACCATTTTGAGAGGTTTTATTGTAGTATGGTGTTACCATAAGCAAACCGTCAACACCGATTGCCTCAGCGTGTTGTGAAAGCTGTGCGGCATACATTGTGTCGTTACTGCCGGTGCCTGCAATAATAGGAATACGCTTATCGGTAACAGCAACAACCTCTTCCAAAACCTTTAAATGTTCGTCATTGTCAAGTGTTGATGATTCACCGGTAGTTCCGCAAACGACCAAAGCATCAACACCGCCGCTAATTTGCTCTTCAACCAACTGTCTGAGTCTAGGATAGTTGACCGAACAGTCATCGTTGAAGGGTGTTACAAGAGCTGTGGCACAGCCTGTGAAAATTCTTTTCTTCATAAAACAAAACTCCGTTTATAAATTAATCAAAATAGCCTTTAGCGCAAAGCAGTTCTGCTAAAAGAACACCGCCGCCAGCTGCGCCTCTTAATGTGTTGTGGGAGAGGCAAACGAACTTGTAATCATATTGTGTATCTTCACGAAGACGGCCTATTGAAACTGCCATACCGCCTTCCAAGTCACGCTGTAATTTTGTCTGGGGAAGATTGTCTTCTTCAAAGTAGTTGAGGAACTGCTTTGGTGCGCTGGGAAGATCAAGCTTTTGTGCGGCACCGCTGAAGTTCTTCCAAAGCTCTTTTATTTGCTCTTTTGTGGGTTTGTTTTTAAACCTTACAAAAACTGCAGCCATATGTCCGTCCGAAACGGGAACACGCAAACACTGTGCTGTAAAGTGGGGCTTTTCGCTGTTGATAATTTTGTCACCCTCAACCTTACCCCAAATCTTTAACGGCTCCTGCTCTGACTTTTCTTCCTCGCCACCTATGTAGGGGATAACATTATCAATGATTTCGGGGAAGGTTTCAAAGGTTTTACCTGCGCCCGAGATTGCCTGATATGTACAGACAAGCGCATCCTCAACGCCAAAATCCTTATCTAAAGGATAAAGAGCGGGAACGTAGCTCTGGAGTGAGCAGTTGGACTTGACGGCGATAAAGCCACGCTTTGTACCCAAACGCTTTCTCTGTGCTTCGATAATTTTAATATGGTCATCATTAATCTCCGGAATAACCATCGGTACGTCGGGAGTATGACGGTGAGCGCTGTTGTTTGAAATGACGGGGCATTCGTGCTTGGCGTAAAGTTCTTCCAAAGCCTTGATTTCGTCCTTCTTCATATTAACTGCGCAGAAAACAAAATCAACCATTGAAGTGATTTTTTCTATATCTTCAGTAGCGTCGAGAACTACGATATTTTTCATAGACTCGGGGATAGGTGCCTTCATAGCCCATCTGCTACCAACGGTTTCTTCATATTTTTTACCTGCACTTCTGCCACTTGCAGCAAGTACGGTTACCTCAAACCAAGGATGGTTTTCAAGCAATGTTGCAAAACGCTGACCAACCATACCGGTAGCACCTATAATACCTACTTTGTACTTTTTCATTATGTATCACCCTTAACTTGTTTTAAAAAAGGTGTTGATTAATTTAACACCTTGCAATATAATATCTTTTGAATTATATTATTATTAAATTATACATTCGTAGTATTTATTTGTCAAACATATTTTATGCGGATTTTGTCTATTTGTTAAAGTTTGGAGAAACTAATGAAAAAAAGTGATTTTTATTACGATTTACCGGAAGAATTAATAGCACAGGTGCCGGTTGAACCGCGCACATCCTCCAGATTGCTTTGCTTAAACCGCCAAAGCGGTGAATTTAAGGATGGCGTTTTTACCGATGTTATTGATTTTCTTAATGAGGGCGACTGTCTTATTATGAACAACACACGTGTTCTTCCTGCAAGGATTTTTGGAACCAGGACCGATACAGGCTCGGTTGTTGAGTTTGTTTTGTTAAAGCAGTTAGAAAACGATATTTGGGAGTGTCTTGCAGGGCCAGGTAAAAAGGCTAAAATCGGCAAAGCTTTTAAATTCAGCGACGAGTTGTCTTTAGAGGTTATCGACGTAACGGCCGAGGGAAACCGAATTGTTAAGTTTTTATATAATGGTGTATTTTTTGATATTCTTGATAGAGTAGGTCAGATGCCGTTACCACCGTACATTACGGAAAAATTAGAGGATAAGGAACGTTATCAGACCGTTTATTCCAAAGAACTTGGCTCAGCGGCGGCACCCACAGCAGGTTTGCATTTTACCAATGATTTTATTGAAAAAATCAAACAAAAGGGTGTAAAAATCGGTTTTGTGACGTTGCACGTGGGTCTCGGCACCTTCAGACCTGTTAAGGTTGATGAAATTGCCGAACACAAAATGCATTCTGAACATTATTTTATCCCCAAAGAAACGGCAGAGCTGATTAAGCAAACAAAGCTTAACGGCGGCAAGGTTTTTTGTGTCGGCACGACCTCTTGCAGAACTTTGGAAAGCGCCGCAAGAAACGGTGAAATTGTTGAATGCAGTGATGATACCGACATTTTTATCTATCCCGGATATAAATTCAAGTGTATGGACGGTTTGATTACCAATTTCCATTTACCCGAAAGCACACTTATTATGCTTGTAAGCGCTTTTGCAGGGTATGATAACACTATGAAGGCATATCATCATGCAGTCGAGGAAAAATACAGATTTTTCTCCTTCGGCGATGCAATGCTAATTTATTGAATTTAAGGAAAATGTAGTTATGTTTAAGGTTATAAAAAAAGAAGGCTATGCCAGACGCGGCATATTTGAAACGGTACACGGTACGGTGCAGACACCTGCGTTTATGAACGTTGCGACCTGCGCTGCAATAAAGGGTGCAGTTTCAGCGTTTGATATGTCGGAGGATCTACACACTCAGGTTATGCTTTGTAACACCTATCATCTTCATTTAAGACCGGGTGATGAGCTTGTAAAGAAAATGGGAGGTTTACACAAGTTTACCGGTTGGGACAAGCCTATCTTGACCGATAGCGGCGGTTTTCAGGTGTTTTCACTTGCGGCCTTGCGTAAAATCAATGAAGAAGGCGTTACTTTTAACTCTCACATCGATGGCCGAAAGATTTTTATGGGACCCGAGGAGAGTATGACAATTCAGTCTAACCTTGGTTCGACTATTGCAATGGCTTTTGATGAATGTGTTGAAAACCCTGCCGAGTATTCCTATTCCGCACAATCCTGTGCAAGAACGACACGTTGGCTTAAGCGTTGTAAAATTAAAATGGCCGAGCTTAATAAAAGGGAAGATACCGTCAATCCAAATCAGCTTTTATTTGGCATTAATCAGGGCTGTACTTATGACGATTTACGAATTGAACATATGAAGCAGATTGCCGAATTAGACCTTGATGGTTATGCAATCGGTGGTCTTGCGGTTGGTGAACCTGCAGAGGTTATGTACCGTGTTATTTCTGCTGTTGAACCATATATGCCGCAGGAAAAGCCAAGATATTTAATGGGTGTTGGAACGCCTGCAAACATACTTGAGGGCGTATCCCGTGGCGTCGATTTGTTTGACTGCGTAATGCCGAGTCGTAATGCACGTCACGGACATCTGTTTACCTGGGACGGAATTATTAACATTAACAATGAAAAGTACAAAGAGGACAGCAACCCGATTGATGTTAAATGCGGTTGCCCGACCTGCCGTAAGCATTCAAGATCTTATGTCAGACACCTTATTCGTAGCGGTGAAATGTTAGGCCAAAGGCTTTGTGTTGAACACAATTTGTATTTTTATAATACTTTAATGGAAAAAATTCGTGAAAATCTTGATAACGGGACTTTTGAAAGCTTTAAAAATGAAAGTATTGTTAAAATTAGCACAAGAATTTGATATTTAACTTGCAAAATAATCCAGTATATAGTAAAATATCAACATATAAATTTGGAGGTATAAATATGCAGTTGTTTTCTATGATATTGATGCTTGTAATCTTCGGCGGTATGCTTTTCTTTATGAACCGTTCGCAGAAAAAGAAGCAGAAAAAGGAAGAAGAACAGAGAGAAAGTGTTCAAATCGGTGACGAGATAGTTACAATCGGTGGTTTTGTTGTTCGTGTTGTTTCTATTAAGGATGATTTCTTTATTGTTGAGTCTCCTGCCGACCACTCAAAATTTAAGATTAAAAAATGGGCTCTTTCGGCTAACAATACCGTTCACGAGGAAACAAAATAAGTAATAATTACTTTCACCGTCCAATATACTTTATTGGGCGGTGTTTTTTATGAAATATCAGATAGGTTCAAATGGTTCCAACAAGTTTCTTTTGTCGTTGCTTTTTGGTATTGTCATGGGTTTTGCTTCACTTTTTGTTATTTTACTGCTTTTTTCACTTATAACTACCCTTGCTGATTTAGGCGATGTTGCTATATCGGTTTTATCGACCGTTGCGATTGTGATATCGAGCTTTATATGCGGCTTTTTGTCGGCAAAACGGCTGGGAAGTAAGGCGTTAATTATCGGTGTCGTTTCGGGGTTCGTTTTTTACATAACGGTGGCGATAATCTCTTTGATAACTACTAAAGATAGTTTTTCGTCGCTGTTTTTAATAAGACTCGCTTTGTCGGTTGTGATGTCGGCCGTTGGAGCTATAGTTGCAACACAAAAGAAAAGTAATAAAAATATTATTTGAAATTAGACTGTACCTTTGTTTTAAGCAAAAAGGTACAGTATTCTTTTATATAAAAAAATGTTGACAATATTTAACTTCACTGTTATAATACTATGTGCTATTAAACTAATATCGGTGCAATAGCTCCTTGCCCTGTATATAGGGCCAAAAGTCCAAAAGGAGGTGTAAACGTATGGTAACCAAAAAGTATGAAGCAATGATGGTTTTCTCAGTTTTAAACGGTGAAGAGGCTACTAATGCCCTCGTTGAGAAATTCAAGACACTTGTTTCGGAAAACGGTACTATCGAAAACGTTGACGATTGGGGTAAACGCCGTCTTGCGTATCCCATCAACGATGAGGTAGAAGGCTACTACATCTTAGTCAACTTCGAGAGCCAGCCGAATTTCCCGGCAGAGCTTGACCGTGTTGCCAAGATCACTGACGGTGTACTCCGTACAATGGTCATCAGTAAGTAAGGGTAGGTGCAGTTAAATGAATGTTGTAATACTCATCGGAAGACTAACCGATAACCCCGAACTTCGTCACACGAATTCTAACATCGCTGTGACAAGGTTTTCAATTGCGGTCGATCGCGGATATAGATCGGGCGAAGAAAGACAGACAGATTTTGTAAACATTGTTGCCTGGAGACAGACAGCAGAGTTTATTACGACCTATTTTAAAAAGGGTCAGCGTATTGCTATCGAAGGCGCATTACGTATGAACAGGTATCAGGATAAGGACGGTAATAACCGTACATCTTACGAGGTTGTTGTTAACAATGCTCATTTTGTTGAGCCTAAGGGTAACGGCGGTAACGCAGGTTATACTCCTAACGGTGACCAGCCTGCTGCTCCTGCTTCTTTCTCGAATAGCGACGCCGGCGATTTTACTGAAATCGCATCCGACGACGATTTGCCGTTCTAATTGAAAATTTAGCTAAACGCTTTACACAATATATAAAGGAGGTCGCCTTAAATGGAAAAGAACGAAAGACCTATGCACCGTAAGCCTCGCAAGAAGGTTTGTCACTTCTGCGTTGACCGTGCTGAGTTTATCGATTATAAGGATGTTGCAAAGCTCCGTAAGTTTATTTCTGAGCGTGCAAAAATTCTTCCCCGCCGTGTGACTGGCACCTGTGCTGCTCACCAGCGTGAACTTACTACTGCTATTAAGCGTGCACGTTATGTTGCACTTATTCCGTATGTAAGTGACTAATTTATAATTTTAAAGCCCGACAGAATTCTGTCGGGCTTTTTTATGTTTATTCGTCTTTATCTTGTGTGCGTTGACTGATGATATATCTTGGACGAGCCTTGGTTTCGAGGTATATTTTGCCGATATATTCACCGATAATGCCGATACTTGTAAGCTGAACGCCGCCAAGCAAACACATAATGGTTATAAGTGACGCCCAACCGGCAACAGTTTTGCCGAGTATTGCCATAATAATTGACCACATAACACCGACACAGCTTAATATAGCCATGGTAAAGCCAAAGGCGGTTATAATTCTGATAGGTTTTATTGAAAGACTGGTGATGCCGTTAAGCGCTAAAGAAATCATTTTTCTTAAAGGATAGTGGCTTTTACCTGCCAGACGTTCATGTCTTTCGTAGTAAACGCTTGTGCTTTTAAATCCAACGAGAGGGAACATACCGCGAAGAAAAATATTTACTTCTTTAAAATCGGCAAAGCTGTCTAAAACCTTGGAGGAAACAAGACGGTAATCCGCGTGATTGTATATGGTTTCGACACCTAAGTAACTCATAAATTTATAAAAAGCATGGGCGGTGGTTCTTTTGAAAAAGGTGTCTGATTTACGGCTTTTTCTGACGCCGTAAACAATTTGCGAACCGTTTAAATATTCGTTCACCATCTCGTCCATAGCGTTAATATCATCCTGACCGTCGCAGTCGATGCTTATCGTGATGTCGCATTTGTCTTTGGCCTCCAAAAGACCTGCGAGTAAAGCGTTTTGATGACCGCGATTACGGCTTAAAGAAATGCCCAAATAATGCTTGTCCTCGTTTGAAAGTGAGGTTATTATATCCCAAGTCGAATCCTTACTGCCGTCGTTTACAAATAAAATACGGCTTTTGTTGGAAATTTTTCCGTTATAAAAAAGAGAGTTGAGCTTTTCTAAAAAAACGGGTGCCGTGATGGGCAAAACCTTTTCCTCATTATAGCAAGGCACAACGATATATAGTACAGGCTTCATTACTTTCTCCTTGAAATTAGTTTTATTAATTATATTACCTTTTTCACAAAAATGCAATAATAAGAAAATTTTTGTTCATTACTACGGTAACGCTGCTTTGCATACATTTTATGTATAGGGGTGTTTTTATGTTTAAAAGAGTTGCAGTTGCGGTTTTGGCAGTAGTGGTAGTTTGTTTGTTGGCGTATCATCCAATTGTAAAATCAAACAATGACAACGACGTATCGGCAGAGGTGATAAACGACTTATATATTATCATAGATGCCGGCCACGGCGGGTTAGCTAATACTACACATTAGGTCCAAACCTGCCGTGAAAATTCAATATAAAATACCCCGAAAACCCGCTTAAATAGCGGGTTTTCAGCGTTTTTGAATAATAAAATGCTTAGCAGTTGAATTTTGAATTAAAATCGTGTATAATATATTAAAAATGAAGAAAGGAGAAAAAGTTTATGAAGGATTTTGAGATTTTAAGCCGTAATACAGTTGTTGCTGTTTGGAAAGATAATGAGCTTAAAGTGTTGAACAGCGATTTATTGCCTTTGTATTTAAAGCGTGTAAGCGATGCTAAATCTTGGCTTGAAACAAGAGCTATTGACTCGCATAGAGCAAACTCCCGTTTGCTTAAAAAAGCATTACGCCTTGCTGAAAAAGATGATGTTTCAACCGTACTTCACGTTAATGCCGCAACCATTACCGACACCTATTGGGTTAGGGCTATCGGTAGTGATTTAAAATACCAAGATGTTCGCTTTAATAAAGACTATTTCTCCAATCTGGCACTACGTGGACTTTATTCAAGTTTTAATTCTGCCGCAAAGCGTAAGGATACCAAAACACCTGAGCTTACCAATATCGGTAGCTTTGAAAAGTGTTGGAAGCTCAAAGACGGAAAATGGTGGATTTATAAATCCGCAAATCAAAAAGAGCAATTCTCAGAGCTTTTCGTATATGAGTTAGGTAAAGAACTCGGAATGAATATGGCTCATTATGAGAAAGGTGATAAATGCGTTAAGTCGCTTGACTTCACAAATTCAGCCAACATCATATTTGAACCGGCATCATCCTTTATGGATGATGAGGAAGATTATATTAAAGTAGTTGAGAAACTGAAGGAACTTTGTCCTAAAGCAATTCCCGATTATATTAAAATGATTTTCCTTGATACTATAACTGCTAACCCTGATAGACACACCGGAAACTTTGGTTTAATGCGTGATGCTAACTCAGGAGAAATTTTAAGACTTGCACCGAATTTTGATAACAATATGGCACTTATTGCCCGTGGATACCACGCAAGCAAATCTGCCAACGACCTGTTAATCACACTCTTTAATGAACTAATGGAAAAGTACCCTGAATATAGAGAATACTTGCCAAAAGTAACAGAGCAAATGGTTAAGAAAGTTATCAGCAAGCTTAACATGAAAGTAAAATCTCAGGTAATTGTTGATTTTGTAATTAAACGTTATCAATCTATTAAATAATTAGAAATCATATATTGGTAGATAAATATTGACCGATAATATAACACGATCCCGCCTTTGCGATTTGCAGAGACGGGGTCGTTAATTTAAGAGCATAACCTAACGTACAGAATATGAATTTATTATAATAAATTTTCTTCAATAAAATAATCGTTGTACATTGTCAAATTACGATAATATATTACCACGAACAAGTCGAGAAATCAGGATCAAAATAAAATAAACCTATGTTTCTATTGAAATCATAGGTTTATTTAAGATTGTAAATTTATTATATACGATTTAGATGTTACAATATAAATAGGCGTTCTGAGAAAACAATTATCCTTTGAATTCCTAATTTAATAACTATTTTTTAGGAAGTTTTTTCAAAGATAAAATATATTGCCATAATTCAGACATATATGTACTTTCTTTGAAATTTTGATACAATTCTTCTTTTTTGAAATCGTTAGAATCCAAACTTGGTTTATTTATGGACTTAAGGAAAGACTCAAAAGAATCTATAAATTTTTGTATTATGTCTGTATTATATTTTACATCAATATATTCAAATGTAGAAAAATCATCAACTTGTTTATCATTTATACAATAAATAACGCTGGCAACACAATACATATTGCCATATTTTGAAAATATTTCCCCAAAAGCATCTTTGTAAGACAAATTCTTTTGAGCCTTTTTATAGGAGTTAACTAATTCATAAGCATAATTAACAGGCGTATAATACTTAAGAATGTCATTTGATGTTTTAACTTTTTTGAATATGTCTTTATGTAAAAATTCGTATTTGCCATTAATTTCTTTTACACTAATTAATGCTCCTTTAGAACTACGTGCAGATCCTGGCTTTTGTATCATATATGCCTCTACTAATTGCGCAAAATCATCTATGTAGTAACTATATTTATAAGTTGGAGTTCCGCCGCGTTTATTAAGTTCAAAACAAATATTATCATTTTCGCATTCGTTCATAACAGAGTTGATATTTTCTACAAATTCATATGTAGTTGCAATGTCAACTTCAGATATGCTTTTCTGCCTATTCAAAGAAACACTAACATCTTTTGCAAAAGATTGATCGATATCATCTACTAGAATGACTCTCAATAACACCCAAGCTTTTTTTAGATTTTCTTTATCTTTTTCACTTTCATTATACCATTTGGCAGCGGTGGTTATGGTTTGAGCACCATTTATTACTGAAAAGAAATTGCTGTTAAGAAATTCTATAGTACTAGGCCTATCACAATTAAATTTATCTTTGTTTGCAATCATTGTAATGCCGTTATTATTAAACCAAAATTCTTGTGGATTTTCGTTCAATGTTTTCTTTATTTCTTTTTCAACGTCTAATTCATCAGATATTTTATATCTAACATTCAAATCAAACAGCGAATCTCCAATGACATTATACATATTTACAATGTCATATAAAGAAGCGATATAAACATAACCATAAGGATTGTTTATGCCAGTAGTTTTAGATAAATAATACTGCAGGGAATCCACACGATTAGTAATACTGATTTCGTGCTTTTTTGTGGCGAAACTTATAAACTCAGCAGATATATCTTTTATGGTGTTAATTCTCTTTTTTAAAGATAATTTCTTTGTTAAAGCATTTTTAAAGTCCTTCTTATATTTAGGTGTATTAATGTATAGTTTATCCTGGATATTGTTGACAACCAAAAGAATCTTACAGTTGTTTTTGGGATCAAAATCAGCAGGTAATTTATTTATAATTTTTTCAGCAGATCTATTTGCAGCGGTTGTCATTATTAAATAATAATAACAATAATCCTCTTCAGAATAGAAGTTATATACTCCTAAATGTTTTAACGAAACAATAATTTTTTGTATCTCGTTTTCAGAAATATCCACACCATTGTTCTCGAAGTAGAATTTTAATATTTTAGTGTAATTATTAATCCTTTTCGTCATTTGGTTCATCCTCTAATTTTAAAAATTCTTTTGAAGTTTGCACTTTGCCTTTAAAATAAATATCTATATCATTGAAAGCTTCTTCTATAGCATTATTATATTCTTTTATATAACTTGAATAATTATTTTTTCCATCATATTTTAATTGGCTTAGTCCTAATTGATAGCTTCTTAATACTTTCTCGAACTGTCTAATTAATTCATACGGTTTGTCGGCATTGTTAAAAATATGAAATAAATAATATTTGATTTCATTTTTTAAATTGCACATTAAGATTTTTAGCTCACTATCGAAATCAAATGTTGAATTTTCAATACTCAAACTTTTTTTCTTTATTTCCTCAATTAAATTTTCAGCTTCCGGATATATCGAACCTGTATGGATTCCAAAAAAATCCTTTAACTCTTTGCGCAAGGTCTTTTTTGCATTTGCTGGTATGAGTATTTCTTCATACATATATTTAGGCAAATGATCAACATCATTCCCTTGAAAAAGAATAAATGCACCTTGTTGTGCTATTATACGATTATTGATTTTTAAATGATCTATTAACTTATGATTTTTTGAGAAAACCGAATTGTTTAGAAAAGTATTTTTGTTACAGATTATATCTTCATACGCTTTAGTAATATTATCGCCGGTGGGACAAAATAATTTGTCAATAAAAAACACAAAAACCTTACCGTTTTTCTTGTCGTATTTATCTTCATCATAACGATAGTATGGCGTAACTGCAAAATATAAGGCTACTAAAGAGTTATATGATACATCTAATAGTCTACTTGGAAAACCATCGTGTTGAGCAGAAATTGCGTTTTCAAGATATTTTTCACCCTTGGAAATCTTATTAGCTCTCATTTCATCGAAAATATTCTTTTCAAAAAAATCATAATTTTTTAAATATTCTTCACGATAAATATTGGGTACACAAGGAGTAGGATATTCTTGTGATTCTCCACGATAGGTTATGATGAAATCATCTGTATCTTTGGAATCTATAATTTTAGAAACAACTTCAACATAATCTTGCACATGGTTAATAACTATATCGTTCATTTCTGGAAAACACACCCTTTCATGAATAATAATATTATAAGGAAATTATATAAATCACAATCTTTATATTCACCATAATATAGTATTAAGCTTAAGTTTCTCTTTTATATTTTAAGAAGCTAGTTTTTTATTCTGTATTTGTATTATTACAAATTCATTATAGCGTATTTTGGTAGAATTTTCAATATTATATCGAAATATAAAACTTTTGTCACGCATATCAAAAATAGGTATCACTTTCTTTTGTGGAAAAGTGATACCTATTTTAATACTATTTCTTAATCCCTCTATAAATGTAGTACGGTTTTGAGTAAAGGTAAGTACCTTTTTTATTGGCCTTGACAAGTTCATTTATAAACTCATCATATTCTTGTTTAGTAAGCACTCCAGTGTTTTCGCCTTCTACCCAGTCGGTTGTTTCACCGAGAAGCCAACCGATATTTTGACTGAATTCATACCAAACATACCTTCTTTATATTCGGTTTCGATAACGCTATGAACGTATATGCTACTGTCAAAGAATCTGGAGATGTTAAAAACTCCATAAACCCTTCTGCCCATCCAACCGTCAAGGTCATCCATCCAACCTTGCTTGGTTACGGCGTATGAATGTATGCATTTGGTAATCAAATCTTGATTTTCACCATTATAAACAACGCTGTCAAAATCGGCGTGTACACATATTACGGTTCCGCAT
>JAZRNK010000151.1:0-3874 GCA_045648145.1 Acutalibacteraceae bacterium
TCAAACATATTGGGATATTCAGGTTTAAACCAAGCATCCCAATCTATTTTACTCTCAACGCCGTTTGTTCCCCACATTTCGTCTGCGGTAAAGCATTCGTTCTTGGTAACCAGACGGTTAGGGTCTTGGTCGCCACCGCCGATAACAATATTAGTATTGTTTCTGAATTCATGCAGGTAGCTGGCAAAATATTTACCGCCACTCCAACATTCCATAATGTCAAATTCGAGGTGGTCGGGTTCGTCACTCCAGGTCCAAAATGCGTGCCAAATGCCATCTCCATCGGCAACATTAGAACTGATTTCCATATAACCTTTAGTAAATCTTACGCCTTTAGAGGCTACCATTGTGCCGTACCAGTACATATCGTCATAGCCTGCGCAGTGGTAAAGCTTACCATTTTCGCAACGGATAACTGACGGGTGGTCAGAACGGTAAACCTTACGGTCATACCAGGTATAATAAGCGCCTTCTCCGTCGGTAACGTCCCAAATTTTAGGGTCAAGGTCTGTATCAAACTCGTCGGTCCAGACAAGACGGTAACCGTCAGAGCCTAAACCATCTGAGGTGTTGCCGCTCTTGTCGTCAACTATAACTATTGTACCGCTTTTAACTATATCGGTAAATACCTCAAATGCGGTCGCGGTCGAGTAGTTTCTGCCACCGTTTATGTATATATTTTTACCAACCGTTTTTATCTTATACTGAGTGTGGTCGGTTATTGTATCAACACCGTCTCGGTTACAGTCGCCCACAATAATTTGAGGCGCATCGGTTTGATTGTTGTCTTCCAAAACATCAAGGGTGAAACGGTATGTTTCCTCAAGATAAGTGTTAAATTCTTCTATTTCACGAACAACGTAGTACGAACGGTTATATTGAGGAACAACAATGTCATAATCAGCCAGATTAATGTTGTTGACCGCAACTAAAACACCGTCGGGCAGACTTGTAATCGGCTCTAACTTGGAAGTAGTACTTGCCGTCTGACTGTTATTAATAGAGGGATTAGATGTAGTCGAGGTGTTAGAATTAACAGTTTGATTATCGTCCGAGCCCTTACAACCCGCAAACAGACCGATAACCAAAACAAAAACTGTTAAAAACGCAAGAATTCTCTTCATATTTACATTTCCTTAGAATAAATTAGTATAAAAATATGATATCATTCATTTAAAATTATGTCAATAAGATGTAAGTAAAATCAATTAGAAAAATTGTAAACATTATTTTATAAATAGACTTGACAAGACCACATTAGCGTGTTAATATGTTAATACGCTAAAGTGCTACGAAACAAAGCGTAGTAAATTATAAAACAAAAAGGGGTATTAATTATGAAAAAAGCAATTAAACTTTTAGCATTGGCTTTCGCACTTGTAATGGTTGCAATGTGTTTTGTAGGTTGCGGCGGTAAGGATGTTATAGTTGCCGAGAAGGAGTCGGCAGGTGAAGAAGTTGCAATGACTCTTGACGATTATACATACACTGCAGTTGATACTCAGGCAAAGGCTCTTATGGAGGTTGCCGCAGGCACAGCTGATGCTGCAATTATTGACTACGTTATGTCTATCGGTTCTATCGGTGACGGCACCGATTATGAGGACATCGTTATTTCGGGTGAGGGCTACAATCCGGAAGAGTACGGTATTGCTTTCCGTAAAGGCTCTGACGCTACTGCAAAGGTTAACGAGGCTATCGCTACCTTAAAGCAGAACGGCAAATTGGTTGAAATCGCTAATAAATATAAGCTCGGCGAACTTGTAACCGCTACCGATTCTTTTGAAACATTTACTCAGTCTGCAACCGATTCTGACTGGGAATACATCAAAAACAAGGGCGAGCTTATTATTGGTATTACCTACTTTGCCCCTATGAACTATAAAAACGATGCAGGTGAGTTGGTAGGCTTTGAGACTGAGTTTGCAAAGGCAGTTTGTGATGTTCTTGGCGTTACCGCCAAGTTCCAGGAAATCAGCTGGACCGCTAAAGAGACCGAGCTTGCTGCAAAGAATATTGACTGTATCTGGAACGGTATGACCATCACCGAGGAACGTCAGGAAAATATGAGTATTACCATTCCTTATATGACCAATAAGCAGGTAAAGGTTGTTAAAGAAAAATAATCGGAGAAAAATGAATGAGTTTTGAAATAATCACCAAAGAGTTACTTATTGGTTTTTTGGAAAATTGCGAAATCTTTGCGTTGACGCTTTTGATGGCAATTCCTTTGGGACTGATAATAACCTTCGGCTCAATGTCAAAATTCAAACCGTTGGCTCTAATAACAAAGGTATTTGTCTGGATCATCAGAGGTACGCCTCTGATGCTCCAGCTTTTTGTGGTTTTATATGTTCCCGGTTTGGTTTTTGGCGTACCCATGCGTAACCGAATGGTTGCGGCATTAATAGCTTTTGTCATAAATTATGCCTGTTATTTCAGCGAGATTTACCGAGGTGGGATAGAAGGTATTTCTAAAGGACAGTTTGAAGCAGGTCAGGTTCTTGGACTTAACAAGAGTCAGATTTTCTTTAAAATTGTTCTTTTGCAGGTTGTAAAGCGTATTGTTCCGCCTATGTCTAACGAGATTATAACCCTCGTTAAAGATACCTCACTTGCCCGTGTTATTGCCGTTAGCGAAATCTTAATGGCGGCTGAACGCTTTGCAGGTAAGGGTATTATTTGGCCGCTTTTCTATACCGGTGTTTTCTTCCTTTTGTTTAACGGTATTTTAACTCTGCTTTTCGGTTATATCGAGAAAAAGCTTTCTTATTTTAGGAGTTAGTCTATGGCACTGTTGGAAGTAAAAAATATTAATAAAAGCTTCGGTAAAACCGAGGTTTTAAAGGGCATCAGCTTTTCTATCGAAAAGGGTGACGTTTTGTCTATTATTGGTTCATCAGGTAGCGGTAAGACTACGCTTTTGCGTTGCCTTAACTCGCTCGAATTTGCCGATAGCGGAACTATAACCGTAAACGACACCGTTATTTTCGACGGTGAGTCGACCAAAAAGATATCGGATGAGGAACTAAGACAAAAGAGGCTTCATTTCGGCCTTGTTTTTCAGTCGTTCAATCTTTTTCCGCAGTATACGGTGTTGGAAAACTTGACTCTTGCACCCAAGCTTTTGAAAAAGGGTAGCGACGACGAAATTAACCAAAAGGCGTTGAATTTACTTGAAAGCGTAGGTTTGACTGATAAAAAGGATAACTATCCTTGCGAGCTTTCGGGTGGTCAGCAACAGCGTGTTGCCATTGCGAGAGCCTTGGTTTTAGACCCCGAGATACTTTGCTTTGATGAGCCGACTAGTGCTCTTGACCCCGAGCTCACAGGCGAGGTTTTAAAGGTTATAAGACAACTTGCTAACGATAATATGACTATGATAGTTGTCACTCACGAAATGAGCTTTGCCAAGGACGTTTCGACTAAGGTTTTATTTATGGATGAGGGTGTGGTTGCCGAAGAGGGAACACCCGATGAGGTGTTTAACAATCCCAAATCCGAGCGACTTAAAGCTTTTTTGGCATCGTATAATAAATAAAGTAAAAGCAGGTAGCTTGTGCCACCTGCTTTTTTATTCGTCAAACCTCTCTCTTAGTTTGCATAATGCTTTTTTCTCAATTCGGCTAACGTAGGAACGGCTAATTTTCAGCTTCTTTGCCACCTCACGTTGTGTCAGCTCTTTTCTGCCTGCAAGTCCGTACCGTAAATTGATTATGGTCAACTCACGAGGAGTTAACGTGTCTTTTAAAATCACGCTAAGTCTTTCCAACTTGATTTTAAGGTCTAAATCTTCAACAATGTTTGTGTTGTCGGTTATAACGTCAATGAGTGTAAGCGTGTTGCCGTCCTTGTCAGTGTCAATGGGGTCGCT
>JAZRNK010000152.1:0-3010 GCA_045648145.1 Acutalibacteraceae bacterium
ACCAAGAGTTTGTGACTGTTAGTACAGTTACCTTTGTTATGTTATCGGGACTTATGAAGTTTGTTTTTTGCTCGATTATAATGCTTTTTATGAATAAGGAAAAGAGGAAAACAGGGTTTTCTTCTAATAAATCATTATATGTTGTTTTGTCAGCTGCGCTTATAGGCGGTGTTTCCTACATGCTACAGTTGATAGGGGCTAAAGGCTTACCTGCAACTGTATTGTATCCCTTGATATCGGGCGGCGTGATAGTTTTTTCAGCAATATTTGGAAGAATATTTTTTAAAGAGAAGCTTTCAAAGTATCAATATATAAGTATTGCATTTGTGGTAGGCGGAACATTTTGCTTTTTGTGAGTATTGCTTAATGAAAGGATAGATATATTATGAGTAAAACTCCAAAGATTTTGGTTGTTGGCAGTTTTGTTATGGATTTAATTGTCGGCACAGAGCGTTTTCCTAACGAAGGCGAAACGATTATAGGAACATATTTCCATACTGCTCCCGGTGGTAAGGGTGCTAACCAAGCGGTGCAAGCCGCACGTTTGGGCGCTGACGTTACCATGGTTGGTAAGGTTGGAAACGATGATTTTGGTAAAAAACTGTTAAGCACAGCGGCAGAATCGGGTGTCGACGTAAGTAAGGTGCTTGTGAGTGAAAGTTTACCATCGGCTATTGGTAACGTTCAGATAGAAACCAAAAACGGCAAAACCAACAATCGTATTTGTGTGGTTCCCGGCGCTAATATGGACATCAAGGTCGAAGAAATTGCTTTCTTAAAAGAAGAAATTGCAAATTACGACATGGTTATATTACAGTTTGAAATTCCTATGGAGATTAACATTGTAGTGGCTGAATTTGCCGCAGCAAAGGGTGTGCCCGTTATGTTGAATGCTGCACCGTATGCACCCATACCCGAAAGACTGTTGCCGCTTATTACTTATATTTCGCCTAATGAACATGAAGCAACATTAATGTCGGGCATTAATGTTTGTGACGTTGAAAGTGCGGGCGAGGCTATAAAGGAAATCACAAAAAAGGGTATTAAAAACGTGCTTATAACTTTGGGCAGCAAAGGTGCTGTAATCGGTGATGAAAACGGTTACGAGTTTTATCCTGCCGTTAAAGGCGTTGTTGCGGTTGACCCTACAGCTGCGGGTGATAGTTTTGTCGGCGCTTTTTGCACCGCAATTTGTTCAGGTCTCAATAACAAGGACGCTATGGAGTTTGCTAATTGCACAGCGGCAATTACTGTAAGTAAAATGGGTGCTATGCCGAGTTTGCCTTATAAGAAAGACGTTTTAAAGTTGAAAGAGGAGATATAAAAATGAGCGAGATTTTACAAAAATATTTAGATACAATTAAGGAACAAACCGTAAAGTTTGTCGATAACGTTGATACAGCACCGTATTATAAGGCGGTCGAGTTAATCGAGCAATCTCAGGTTAATGGCGGAAGATTACACATAACCGGTATTGGCAAGCCTGCGCACATAGCAGGGTATGCGGCTTCGCTTATAGCTTCAACAGGTACTCCTACATATTTTCTCCATGGAACCGAAGCTGTTCACGGCTCGTGCGGTCAGTTAGCAAAGGGTGACGTTGTTATTTGCATTTCAAATAGCGGCGAAACCTCTGAGATGAAGAGCACCGTTATTGCTATTCGTAACAATGGTGGCAAAATCATCGGTATCTCGGGCAACAACAATTCCTGGTTGGCTGAGAATTCTGACGTTCACCTTTTTGCTGGGGTTGAGTGCGAGGGCGGTCCTTTAAATCGCGCACCGAGAGCGTCTATTATGGTTGAAACCGTCGCTTTACAGATTTTATCTGTTATTTTGCAAGAAAAATGCGCCATCACACCCGAGGAGTACGTTTTACGTCATCCTGGTGGTAGTTTGGGTAAACTAAGAGACAACGAGAGGAAATAGGTGATTAAAATGGAAATGATAACAACTATGATTACGCCGTACAAGGCAGATGGTACTATAGATTTTGAAACAGTTAAAAGATACGTCGATTGGTACTACGAAAATGGACTTGATGGAATATTTTCAGTTTGTCAGTCGAGTGAGATTTTTTATTTATCGTTAGAGGAAAGAGTAGAGCTCAATCGCGTTGTATACGAACGTGCGAAAGAATTAGAAAAAAGCGGTGACCATAAGTTTACGGTTGTATCGTCCGGACATATTTCTGACACTTTAGAGGAACAGGCAAGAGAGCTTAACGAAATATACAAGTCGGGTACCGATGCACTTGTGCTTATAACCAACCGTCTTGATATTAATAATGAGGGCGATGATGTATTCATTGCTAATGCCGAAAAGCTTTTGGAAAAATTACCTGCCGATGCTAAACTTGGACTTTATGAGTGTCCATATCCGTATAAAAGGTTAGCAACACCTAAAATCTTCGAATGGTGTCTTAAAACGGGCAGATTTTATTATATGAAGGATACCTGTTGTGATGCCAAGGTTATGGCGGAAAGGTCAAAACAGGTTAAAGGCAGCCATTTTAAACTGCTTAATGCCAACGCGCAAACCTTGCTTGAGTCTATGCGAAATGGTGCAGACGGTTATTGCGGGATTATGTGCAATTATCATCCAAAGTTATATGCTTGGCTATCTAAAAATTATTTACTTGAGCCCGAGAAAGCCGAGATTGTCCAAGCCGTGCTTGGTAGTCTTGCATTTACCGAGGTTGGATTGCCGTATCCGCTTTCGGCGAAGTATCACATGTGCTTGTGTGGAATAGAAACTCCAAACATTTCAAGATGTCGCAAGAACGATGAGCTTACAAATTATGGTCGAAACTGTATTAGACAGATGAAGACAATTACAGACAAAATGGAAAAAGAACTGAATATATAAAAAAAGCCGAAGTTAACGACTTCGGCTTTTTTATTTTGCTTATATCAAACAAGTGAGCAGACACATAAATATTGACAGATTATGTATATTTTGTTAATATATTATTAGTTACATTACATAAAAAGAAAGTAGGCTTGGCAAT
>JAZRNK010000153.1:0-11506 GCA_045648145.1 Acutalibacteraceae bacterium
GGTTATTGTTGCATTGAGTCTTGTGATTAAGAAAGCGACTAAAAAGAAAGCATCGCCCATTGTGTTGATAATTACTTCGGCGGTTTTGGGCGCGGCCATATATTCTGTGTAAAAGATTGTTGCGAACAGATTGTTTTTGTGATATATTTGTCTCGGAGGGGATAAAAAATGAAAAGAATATTATCGCTTTTATTAGTATTTTCTTTGATTTTTGCTTTGTGCGCGTGTGGTTCAAGGCAGGCAGATGACGTTGTGGCAAATAACGGCACGACAAGTCAAACAGAAGAATTCAAAAAACCGGAAAATTATGCATCGGTTTTACTTGTGACAATTAATCCTCAGTTTAAATTGTATTTAGATGCTGCAGGTGGAGTTCTTGCAGTTGAACCGGTTAATGATGATGCAAAAAGTGTTGCTAAAAAAGTAAACACTAAAAGCGCAGAAATTGATGTTGTTATGGAGAGCATCGTTGCGGCTGCTAAGGACGGCGGTTTTGTTGAAAAGTCGGTAACCGTTAAGCTTGATGTGGTTGAGATTAAGGACGAGACCTTTGATACACAGAAGGTCATAAACGAAGCAACTGTTGCTGTAGATAACGGGTTTGAAAAGCTTGATGTTGAGGCGGAGGTTACTGTTGCTGTTTCGGCAAACAAAAACGAGAGCAGTAGCACACAAACAACATCCGGCGAAAATCAATCTGTACAAACCGGTGTTACTAATGATAAAAATAATACCGAACCTGAGCATAAACACGAGTATTCTGAACCGACCTGTGTAGAACCTGCCAAATGTTCTTGTGGCCAAGTACAAGGCAAGGCTACGGGAGTACACCGCTATGAGAACGGAAAATGTGTTTATTGTAATATACAGGAGCCCAAGGTTGAATATACCGACGTTCAAAAAATGAACGGTGTTTGGACGACACAATACGTTATCAATGGAACGCTTTATGATGTGGAGCTTACGTTGACAGGTGAACTGGGAGTATCCTTAGGCTTTGGCGACCCGTTTAGCAATCTTCCAGAAGATTTTCAAGAAGACATAAGGCAAATGGGTGGGGATTCTTACGTCAAGTTTGACGGCAAAGAGTTTTATATTGGCCGAGGTGACGGAGACGGACTTGCAAAAGTATCGGGCTCTTCAGACTTGGTTATTATTACCGACCTTGAAGGTGCAAAGCTTAATCTTTCAAGGGTGGATGAAAACACGTTGAAGGTTGATAGCTTGTCGGACGCGTTCTCAGTTTTGGGTGAGATACCAAAGGGAACAAAATTTGTGTTCGTAAAAGAATAATATGTAATAATTAAAACCGCAGCTCCCTAAGGGAGTTGCGGTTTTGTTTTAAGTGTGCTATGTTTTATGACTTTGTAAAGCTTGACGGTGAGGCACCGGAATGTTTTTTAAATGTTTTCGAGAAGGTGAAAACATCGTCATAGCCTACCATACGTGCGGTTTCGCCGACGTTAAGTCCGCTCGAAAGCAAAACCTGCGCCTTTTTAACCTTATATTTAATTATATATTCTTGCATGGTAACGCCTTTTTGCTCTTTAAATAATCGGGATAGATATCGGCTGTTAAGACCTAATTCGGCCGCAATATCGGAAACGCATAGCTTGTGCATATAGTTTGATTTAATATAGTCGGCTGCCGTTTTGACATAGTTGTTTTCTTGAGGTACGTCCTCAAACAGTTCTGACACAAATTCAAACAACTTGCCTGTTAAAAACTCGGTACGGGTGTGCTGTAAAACGTCGGCCTGGAGCATTTCTATTATGATTTTGCCATCGACATCCTTTACGTCATCTATTTCATCAAAAATGCTTGCAAGCTCGCCGTCGAAGCTGAACCAGATATATTCCCAAGGCTCGTCCTTATCGGCAATATATGTATACATACTGCCGGGCTTTATAATAAACATTTGCCCTGCCGTAACCTTTTTGGGTACGCCGTTTTTTATAAAGGTGCCATGTCCTTTTATAACATAATGTATAAGATAATAATCGGTATAGGAATAACTGAATTGGTAACGGGGAGTGCATTTTTCCCATCCCAAAGTTAAAACGTTTAAGGTTTTGTAGCCTTTGTTTTCAATAGCATATCTTTTGTAAGTTCTCATAAAATCACCGTCCAAAGTCATAATAGCATATATTTTTGCAATATGCAAGAAAAGTTACATTTTGACATATAGGGGTTACATTGTGCAATGGCGAATTAAATATGTTTTGTTGTAACATTATAGTGTAATTCGTGTTGGTGTTAATCAACATTTAAATAAAAGGAGATTTATTATGGTTAAAATCACATTTATGGGTGCGGGCAGCACTATATTCGCAAAAAACGTACTTGGTGACGCAATGCTTTCAGATGCATTGCACGATTCAGAAATAGCTCTTTACGACATTGACAAAGATAGACTCGAGGAGTCATATCAGTTGATGGTTAATTTGAACAAAAACATTAACGAGTCGAGAGCCACCATTAAATCTTACTTGGGCGTTGAAAACCGTAAGGACGCTTTAAGAAATGCAACCTTTGTTGTTAACGCAATTCAGGTTGGCGGTTACGAGCCGAGTACAGTTATAGATTTTGAAATTCCTAAAAAATACGGTTTAAAGCAGACCATTGCCGATACTTTAGGTATAGGCGGTATTTTCAGAGCGCTTCGTACCATTCCGATTATGCGTGAGTTTGCCGAGGATATAGAAGAGGTTTGCCCTGATGCTTGGTTCCTAAATTACTCTAACCCGATGGCAATGCTTACAGGCTATATGCAGAGATATACCAAGGTTAAGACGGTTGGTTTGTGCCATAGCGTTCAGCATTGTACACAAAGCTTGTATGACACTTTACGTGTACCTAAGCCCGAAGGCTTGATTGAAAAGGTTGCAGGTATTAACCATATGGCTTGGTTGCTTGAGCTTAAGGATAAAGATGGCAATGACATTTATCCTGAAATTCGCAAAATGGCAGCAGAGCTTCCTTACAATCCTAAGAGCATTAACCTTGTAAGACTGGATTATCTTAGAAAGTTTGGCTATTACGTAACCGAGAGTAGTGAGCATAATGCTGAGTACAATCCGTTCTACATAAAGAACAAATATCCTGAGCTTATTGAGAAATTTAACATTCCGCTTGACGAGTATCCTCGTCGTTGCGTTAAGCAGATTGCAGACTGGAAAAAACAGAAGGAAGAGCTTTTTGCAGGCGGCAATGTAACACACACTCGTTCTAAAGAATACGCTTCTCATATTATGGAGGCTATAGTTACTGACAAACCCTATAAAATTAACGGTAACGTAATTAATAACGGCCTTATTCCGAACTTGCCGGCAGATGCTTGTGTTGAGGTTCCCTGTATGGTTGACGGAACAGGCATTCACCCCGTTTACGTTGGTGATTTGCCGTTGCATTTGGCAGCTATGAACATGACCAACATTAATCCTCAGATGTTGGCTATTAACGCTGCAGTTACTAAAAAGCGAGAGGATGTTTACTATGCCGCTATGATGGACCCGCATACCGCTGCTGAGCTATCAATAGAGGATATTATTGCAATGTGTGACGAGATGATTGAGGCACACAACGCAACACCCTTTAAAGTTTTGTGGTAAAATTTATTTTAAAAATATGAACACAGGAAAGAGATGATTTCATGAAAAGAGTTTTGTCACTTTTAATAGTAACGCTTATGGTTGTGGCTGTTTTTGCAGGCTGCGGCGGCGATAAGGGTGGTAGCAGTTCGTTATCGTCATCGTCATCGTCTAATATTACGACGGTAAGCAAGGATGACCAGACGTCGACGAACGTTTCGGTCAATATGCCATCAACCACCGAGCAGGTTTTTCCGCTTACTGCAGAAAACATCGAGCAGTATAAAATTGTGTTACCTAATTTCAACATCTCTTACCTGGTTGTTCGTAAGGTAAATCAGCTCTGCGACCTGATATTTGAAGTAACAGGCAAAAGATTGTCGGTTGTTCGCGATGATGAGGTCGGCGGTGATTATGAAATTATAATTGGTGATTGTAACCGCGAGGGTGTGTCACCTGTAGCCGATTATGAGAAATATGAAATAAGAAATAATGGTAAAACCCTGTACGTTAACGGCGGCAGAAACTATTCGGTAGCCTATGCTGTTGATCGACTGATTGAAGATATCCGTGATAATAATAAACTCGATGGAAAAAATGAGTCGGGCACGTACGATAATACAATGGATTATCGCCTTGTCTGGACCGACGAGTTTAATACGCTTGATTTGAACACCTGGACCGCCGTAAATGAGGTTCAGCCGCATTATGGCAATTTCTACGGTATGGGCACTGCCCGTTCGACTGATCCCGAAAACTTTGGTGTAAAAGACGGCAAGATGTATCATGCCGCAACATACGACGCCGAAAACTTCTATGGCACTTATGCAACAACAAAGAATTCCGTAAACTTTACCTACGGATATATGGAGATTAGCTCGAGCCTTGCTGATGGTGACGGCATTTGGCACGCTTTTTGGACCTGGAGTGACGCAAGAGATCACTTAGAGTTTGATATTATGGAATGCTGGAGCGGCGCACATTATTACGTTGGTTATTTGCACGAGTTTGTTGATGCTCAGCAGGTTTATATAAACGGCAAGGGCAATGAGGACCCACACTCCTACGTAATGCGTGATAAGGTTGTTGAGCACAACGCATTCTACACTGGTGGCGACAAAGCACCTTATTGGGACAAATCGGTCACAATGCACGAAGATATGCACACGTTCAGTTGTGAATGGACCGAGACCGACGTTAGCTACTTCCGTGACGGTGAGCGCGTGTTCAATTATGTTTATGCCGGAACGGAAAATGCCTATCTTTATTCAAAGCCTCATTATTTCATCTTAAGCATGCTTGTTGGCTCGAACTACAGAGATTACGACGATGATGAAGAGCCGTATGGAACCAAGAGACCCAAGCTTGAGGGTGAGTATTGGGATAATGGCCGCAACACCTGGACTATTGAGTATTTGCAGTTGTTCCAAAAAGATGGATGGTATTTAAAACTTGGTAAATAATTTTAGGAGTAGGTTAGCGCAATGAAAAGATTTTTAGCTTTGATTTTGGTAATGCTTGTTGCTATAGGGCTGTTTTGTGGCTGCGGCGGAAGCGATGAAAATCCGTCCGACACAGTACAGACCGAGGGAATCGTTAATTTCGCCGAAAAAGGCTTCAGTATAGTGCGTCCCGAGGGTGATGATATTATTTTCGGTTTTGCTACCAAGATTTTTAAAGCCGTAAAAGAGAAAACGGGCAAAACCCTTCAAAATACCGATGACGCATACGAGGAAAATCCAAATGGTGAAATTCTAATTGGTTTTACAAATCGTGAAGAGTCAAGCCTGATTTTCGACCATATTATTGAAAAGGGTACAGGTCATGAAAGTGAGTATGGTATCGCCTATATTAACGGAAAAATCGTTATAAACGCATTTTCCAGCGCAGGACTTGAAGCGGCGGTTAATAAGTTTATTGCCGACTACTGTCAGACCGGTAAGATTGATGCCGCCGAAAAGTACGTATACTGTCAAGAGGGCGAGCAGGGCGGTTATAGAATTAACGGACTTAGAGCCGCCTGCTACAGAATAGTAATACCTAACTTTAATCACTCGTATATTGTAACTCGCAAAATCGAGGAACTGTGTGAATTATTAAAAACTGACGGTGCCGTGCCTGATGTTATAACCGATGACGTTTCGGCTCTAAATGGATATGAAATTGTCATTGGCGACTGTAACCGTGACGGTGTAAAAACCATTGCCGAGCACGAAAAGTATGAAATCGTCAATAGCGGCAGAACGGTTTATATAAACGGCGGACGAAATTATTCAGTAGCTTATGCGGTTGATTTGCTTATCAAACAACTGAAGCAAAGCAAAGAAATAACGGTTGAAAACAAGAGCGGTACATACGAAAACAAGTTAGATTATCGTCTTGTTTGGACTGATGAGTTTGATACTCTTGATTTAAATACCTGGAATGCCGTAAACGAGGTACAGCCATACTACGGTAGCTTTTATGGCAAGGGTACAGCCCGTTCGACCGATCCTGCCAACTTTGGTGTAAAGGATGGCAAAATGTACCATACGGCAACATATGACGATGAAAACTTTTATGGTACATATGCTACCACCGCTAATTCGGTTAAGTTTACATACGGATATACTGAAATCAGCTCGAGCCTTGCTGACGGTGACGGCATTTGGCACGCCTTCTGGACCTGGAGTAATGCTAAAGAGCACATAGAGTTCGATATTATGGAGTGCTGGAGTGGTGCCGATTACTACGTAAGCTATGTGCACGAATTCTTGGGCGGTAAGCACGTTTTGATGTATGGCGAGGGTACCGAAGACCCACATATTTTTGTAAAACGTGACGGTTTTTATGAGCACGAGGTTTATTGGAAGGACATTTGTCTTGACCGCTCAACCAATATGCACGATCAGATGCACACCTTCGGATGTGAGTGGACCGAGTCGGACGTTAAATTTATGCGTGATGGCGAAATTACCATGACTTACGTTTATGAGGGCACAGAAAACGCATTTTTGTATGAAAAACCTCATTATTTTATTTTAAGTATGCTGGTAGGTTCAAATCAGCGTAACTACCCTGATGACGGTAACCCCGTCGGTCAGAGAAGACCCAAACTTGACGGAGATTATTGGTACAACGGCCGTAACACCTGGACAATTGAGTATTTACAGTTGTTCCAAAGAGACGGTGCATATCTTTGGCTTGCAGAATAATTAGCAAGGGCTGTTTATCAGCCCTTGCTTAATATAATTTTATCATTGTTTTCTTTAAAGACGAATCGTGAAATGGTACAGGAGGATATATATGAAAAGAATATTGTCACTAATTGCCGTTATGGTAATGGTTGCCGTTATGTTCTGTGGATGCGGCGGCAAGGGTGATTCTTCAGATGTAAGCAACACAGCCGACGGAAGTGTTATAAATTTTGCCGAACAGGGCTTTAGTATTGTGCGCCCAGAGAACAATAAAAATCTTCACAGCTTTGCAACAAAAATTATGAAAGCGGTAAACGAAGGCACAGGTAAGTCAATTAAAATTACCGACGATACCTATGAAGAAAATGCTAAGGGCGAGATTTTATTAGGTCTTACCAACCGCGAGGAGTCGATAAAGGTTTTTGACACCCTTGTTGAAAACGGCGCCGGTCACGAGAGCGAATATGTTATCGCATTTATCGACGGCAAAATTGCCATTAATGCATATACTCAGGACGGATTAGAGGCCGCGGTTGAAAAGTTTATTGCTGATTACTGCAAAACCGGTGAAATTAAAAACAACGAAGCCTTTGTTAATAAATACAGCGGAGCTAATGAGGGAATTTACCTTAACGGCAAAAGAGCAGGCTGTTTCAGAATAATCGTTCCTAACTACAATCATTCTTATCTTGTTACCCGCAAAATTAATGAGCTTTGCGCTGCAATAAAGGAGCAGAATGGTTACGAGCCGCAGGTTGTAACCGACGAAAAGCCCTCTTTGACCGATTATGAAATTGTTATCGGCGACTGCGACCGTGAGGGTGTAAAAACTATAGCCGAGCATGAGAATTATGATATAACTAATAATGGAAAGACAATTTTCATTAACGGTGGCAGAAACTATTCAATTGCTTATGCTGTCGATTTGTTTCTTCAGCAGGTTAAAGGTGGCGGCACAGTAATGGTTGAAAACAAAAGCGGTGGTTATGACAATTCACTGGATTATCGTCTTGTTTGGACCGACGAGTTTGACACCTTTGACAATGATGTTTGGACCACTGAAAATGAAGTGCAGAATTATTACGGTAAATGGTACGGTATGGGTACCGCTCGTTCTGATACAGCCGAAAATTTAGGCGTTAAGGACGGTAAAATGTATCATACTGCTACTTATGATACTGATAATTTCTACGGCACGTACGCAACAACCAAAAATTCCGTAAACTTCACCTACGGATATATGGAAATCAGTTCAAGCCTTGCCGATGGTGACGGCATCTGGCACTGCTTCTGGATATGGGCCGATAGAAAAGACCACCTTGAGTTTGATATTATGGAGTGCTGGAGCGGTGCGCATTATTACGGAAACCATATTCATGAGTTTGTAAACGGAGACCAATATTCAATTAACGGTGAGGGTGAGGATGACCCGCATATGTTTGTTAAGCGCGATGAAGTTTTAGACCATGGCGCATTCTGGAATGGACCACACAAGGATTACAGCACCAATATGCATGACCAAATGCATACCTTTGGTTGTGAATGGACCGAAACCGAGCTTAATTACACTCGTGATGGTGAGGTCACTATGAACTACGTTTACGAGGGAACTGAAAACGAATTTTTATATGATCAACCGCATTACTTTATTTTGAGTATGTTAGTTGGCTCAAACTACGATAATCTTCCGGATGATGCATATCCTTGGGGTGTTAAGAGACCTGTTTTAGGTGCAGAATATTGGTCTAACGGTCGAAACACCTGGACTATTGATTACCTACAGCTTTTCCAAAAAGAAGGTTCTTACATAGATTTAAGAGGATAATGTCGTTTTAATATTGGTATAAAATCATTGTAAATATCGGCATTTTGGTTTAAAAATAGATCTATTTTGTTGACTTTTTAACTGCTAATTATTAGTATTTATATTAATGAAAAGTTATGGAGGTGCGATATGAAAAGAGTTTTAGCACTGATCGCCGTTGTTGCTTTAGTGACAGTTATGTTTGTCGGCTGTGGCGATGGCGGAAAAGAGAACACATCCTCGCTTGATTTAGGCGGTGGGGATGGAAGCATTGTAAATTTCGCCGAGAGTGGCTTTAGCATTGTTCGCGCTCAAGGGAACGAGGTTGTAGGCTCGCTTGCCAAGAAGATTTTTCAGGCTGTCAAGCAAAATACAGGAAAAACTCTTCGCAATACCGATGATTCATCTGAGGTGAATACGGTAGGTGAAATTCTGATTGGTGATACCAATCGTGCCGAATCTGCTAAAATATTCGATTTTATTATTGCAGAGGGTACCGGCCATGAAAGTGAGTATGCCATTGCCTTTATGAACGGTAAAATCGTTATTAATGCGTTTACCGATGCCGGTCTTGAGGCTGCGGTTGATAAATTTGTTGCTGATTATTGTACTGAATGTAAGCTTGCAAATAATATCAAATATATTTTCCGTAACGAAAACGCAGAAGGCGTTATTACGCTTAATGGCGCAAGTATTAACGTTTATAAGTTTGTTGTACCCGATTACAACCATTCTTATTGCACACAGATGAAAATAGATGAGCTTTGTGAGTTGGTTAAGAGCAAGACGGGTGCTTGTCCTGCAGTTATCGAGGATACCGTTGCAAAAAGAAACGATTATGAGATTGTTATTGGCAACGCAAACCGCGAGGGTGTAAAGGCAGTTTCTGACCTTGATACTTATGAAATTAACAATTCGGGCAGAACTGTATATATCAATGGTGGCAGAAACTATTCTATTTCTTATGCGCTTGACCTTTTGATTAACGAAATCAAAAATGACGGCAAGGTTACTGCTGCAAACACGACAGGCAAATATCAGAACACGATGGATTATAAGCTTGTCTGGACTGACGAGTTTGACACTCTCAACAAGGACACTTGGACGATAGTTGACCAGGTTCAAAACGTCTACGGCAAGTGGTACGGAATGGGCACTGCACGCTCGGGTAAGGAAGAAAACCTTGGTGTTAAGGACGGTAAAATGTATCATTCCGCCACTTTTGACGACGAGAATTTCTACGGGACGTATATTACTACAGGTAGCAGCGTAAGGTTTACATACGGTTATATGGAGATAAGCACTAAAATTGCCGACGGTGATGGTATCTGGCACTGCTTCTGGACTTGGGCTGACGGCGACGACCACCTCGAGTTTGATATTTTGGAGTGCTGGAGCGGTGCACATTACTATGTGAACGTTTTACACGAATTTGTCGGCGGTGAAAATATTGTTATGGAAGGCGGAGATCCGCACAGCTATGTTAAGTTGAATGACCATTACGACCACGAAACCTTCTGGAACGACCACTGGCAGAACAAACAACCCAACCTGCACGATGATTTCCATGCAGTTGGGTGTGAGTGGACCGAAACCGATGTAAAATATGTGCGCGATGGTGAGGTCACTATGGTGCACACATATGCAGGAACTCAGCACGAATTCCTTTATTCACAGCCACATTACTTTATTTTGAGTTCTTTGGTTGGCTCAAACTATAATGACGATCCCGACGACGGCAAGAGTACGACCGGCGTTAAAAAGCCTGACCTTAACGGTGAGTATTGGCACAACGGCCGAAACACCTGGACTATTGAGTATTTGCAGTTGTTCCAGAAAGACGGCGCTTATCTTGATTTGAAGTAAAACACAAAACACCCTTAACAGATTTTGTTAAGGGTGTTTTATTTGTTTGACTTTTATGCGAGTTTGTTATAAAATTATATTAATAAAATCGAAGCTTTTGGAGGCAGATTTATGAAGAAAATTTTAGTCATCGGCAGCGCAAATGCCGACTTACTTATTAATACCGAGAGAATGCCAAAATTAGGCGAAACCGTTACAGGCTGGGGCTTTACAACTAACGCAGGCGGCAAGGGCTTAAATCAAGCGGTGGCAGTTGCAAAATTGGGTGGTGACGTTGGCTTTTTAGGCGCGTTAGGGCAAGATGCCAATGGCGATATGCTGCTGGACGTTCTTAATAAAAACAACATAATTTACAAAGGCATCCGTGTTGACGGTGTGCCCACCGGTAGTGCGCTTGTGACCTTAGTAAATGGCGATAATTTTATTATTCTTAATGAGGGCACTAACGGAATGGTTACGCCCGAATTGATTGAAGAAAAAACCGACATTATAGCCGAGGCGGATTATATCGTGCTTCAGTTGGAAATTCCTGTCGAATCGGTTGTCCGTATAGCCGAAATTGCACATGAATTTGGCAAAACGGTTATACTCAATCCCGCACCATATAAGGAGTTGCCCGAAAAGCTGTATTCGCTTATAGATATTTTAATTCCTAACGAGCATGAAGCCGAGCAGGTGACGGGTATTTCGGTTGACAGTGACGAAAGTGTAGAAAAGGCGATAAAATTACTTAATCAAAAAGGCATAAAAACGGCGCTTATCACCTTGGGTGGTAGAGGCTGTGCATATAACGACGGCGATAAAATAGTTTTTGCACCGAGCATTAAGACCAATGTTGTCGATACTACGTCGGCAGGCGACAGCTTTATTGGTGGTCTTTGTTGTAGATTGGCATCGGGTGACAGCTTGGCCGAGGCCGTAAAATACGCAACCAAGGTAGCATCTATTACCGTTAGCCGTAGCGGTGCCGCCGCGTCTATTCCCTTTAAGCACGAAGTAGAAGAAAACTAATTTTATACCCCGTTTAACAATGGTTGAATGGGGTATATTCATAATCGGAGGTTTTTATG
>JAZRNK010000154.1:0-3523 GCA_045648145.1 Acutalibacteraceae bacterium
CCAACCTTTAAAAGCGGTTTAGGAAAATTTTCGGTCAAGGGATATAGTCTTGTCGCGTACCCTGCCGCTAAAATCATACACTTCATAGCAATACCTCTTAATCTAACTTAACGCCGTCAGCACTTTCACAAATATGCGCAGAATATTTACCCTCTAAATGCGGGAAAGCTTGTAAATACTTTTCGGTGACGGTTTTTACAATACTTTCCTCAAAGGCAGGGTCAATTAACGCCATACAGCAGCCCTTAAAGCCTGCGCCCGAAAATCTTCCGCCATAAATGCCTTCGGTTTCACACATAATTTCGTAAAGCTTTTTAAGCTCGGGTGAACCGGTTTCCCAATTATAAATCGAAGATTTTCCACTTTCAAAGGACAGTCTGCCAAACTCCTCAATATCGCCGTTGCGCCAAGCCTCTGCGCCTTTTTCGACTCGCTGATATTCTGTGTACCAATGCTCTGCACGCTTGCGCCAATTTTCAGGCAGTTTGTCCTTATGTTCAAGATAAACCTCGTACGGCACGTCACGAAGATTTGTTTCTTCGAACTTTCCATACTCCACCCCTGCATAAGCCTTTAAAGCATACGCAGCACTACGACATTCGTCAACACGCATATTAAACGCCGAGCCTGCCAGGCTACGCTCTAAGCCGCTAAAAAATATTGCTATTTTATAAGGCTTCATATTGGGGTGCTGCGGTATCAGCTCATATCTGTCATCCTGCAAATCCATATAAAGCAACTGTTCTTTACGGCAGTAAACCTCACACGACTGGTCCAATTTTCCACAAGCAACGCCAACATATTTATTTTCTGCTTCTTTAGAAATAAGCACAAGCTCATTAGGTGTAAGCTTAATACCGTTCATTTTACAAAGCGCGGTAAGAAAAGTAATGATAACCGCCGCTGAGGATGACAGTCCACCAATAGGTAATTCACCGTCAATCACAGCACAAAGTCCACGGCGAAGCGGATAGCGCTTATTCAACGCAATCGTAGCACCTCTTAAATGGTCTGCCCAATCATTTTCTTTGGTAGCAGGCGTAGCCTCAACGTGCCACTGAGCGCGTTTGTTAAACTGCAACGACTGAATTTCAATTACACCGTTTTCTTTGGGGCTATACGCAATATGTATACCCTTGTTTATGGCAAGTCCCGTAATTTTTCCGAGCTGATGGTCACTATGCGCACCTAACGGACAAATACGGTAAGGCGTAAAAGCTGTGCCTTGCGGAGCTTTTTTATATATGTTTTCAAAAGCTTGGGCTGCAGTCATCATACTATCCCCTTTAATTAATCTCTAAAATACAAATCTCTTGTATAAACCTTATCCAGAACGTCAGCAATATCGTCGCTATAACGGTTGGCAATAATAACGTCGGCAAGCTTTTTAAACTCGTCCAAATCACGAATCACGCGGCTGTTAAAGAAGCTGTCCTCTTTCATTGTAGGCTCGTAAACAACAATTTCAATACCCTTTGCCTTGATACGCTTCATAACGCCCTGAATAGACGACTGACGGAAATTGTCGCTACCTGCCTTCATGGTAAGGCGGTAAACACCAACAATTTTGGGAGTTTTTGCAATAATCTGGTCAGCAATAAAGTCCTTACGGGTACTATTTGCCGAAACGATAGCCGAAATAATGTTCTGCGGAACATCGCTATAATTGGCAAGCAACTGCTTTGTGTCCTTAGGCAAGCAGTATCCGCCGTAACCAAAAGAGGGATTGTTGTAGTGTGAACCAATTCTCGGGTCAAGACCAACACCCTCAATAATAGATTTTGTATCAAGTCCACGAACTGCGGCGTATGTATCAAGCTCGTTAAAGAACGAAACACGCAAAGCTAAGTAAGTATTAGCAAAAAGCTTAACTGCCTCAGCTTCGGTTGGGTTCATAAAACGAACCTCGATATCCTCTTTTAATGCGCCTTGTTTCAACAATTCTGCAAAGGTTTCAGCAACCTTGTGTAAACGTGCATTTTTAACAGGAACACCAACAATGATACGGCTGGGATACAAATTATCGTAAAGCGCTCTGCCCTCACGCAAAAACTCAGGGCTAAAAAGAATGTTATCACAACAAAAATCATCCCTGACCTTTTCGGTAAAGCCAACCGGAACGGTGGATTTTACTATCATAACTGCGTCGGGATTAACGGCAATAACCTGCTTAATAACCGCCTCAACCGATGAAGTGTCAAAATAGTTTTTGCTCGGGTCATAGTTAGTGGGGGTTGAAATTATAACAATTTCGGCATCCTTATAAGCCGACGCACCGTCGATTGTTGCGGTTAAATTTAACTTTTTGGTAGCAAGATATTCTTCAATCTCCTTATCAACAATGGGAGATTTTTTATTGTTGAGCATTTCAACCTTTTCAGGTATTATGTCAACCGCTGTGACCTCGTTGTTTTGAGCCAATAATACTGCCATAGATAAACCGACGTAGCCGGTTCCTGCCACTGCTATTTTCATAAAAATTCCTCTTTTCTTTTATGCTTCATGCAATTTTGCAGTCCCTACGAGTGCTTCTCCATGGCAACTGATTTCTTGCAAATTAGACCTTATAAAATTCTTTATACCACTCGGCAAAACGTCTTAAGCCCTGACGCAACGAGGTGGATGGCTTAAAGCCAAAATCACGCTCTAACGCAGACGTGTCGGCATAGGTTATCGGCACGTCACCCGGCTGCATCGGAACAAGTTTTTTATGCACCTCAAAGTCATAATCGGCGGGCAAAACCTCGGCACGAATAAGCTCCTCCTGCAAGATTGTAACAAAATCAAGCAGATTTTCGGGGCTGTTATTGCCAATATTATAAACCCTATACGGCGGAAGCGGTAAGCCATCCTCACCGTTTTGCTTTTCGGGAGCGTTTTGCATAACGTGCTTGACACCCGTCACAATATCGTCAACGTATGTAAAGTCACGCTTACAGTTTCCAAAATTGAAAATCTGAATAGTATCGCCCTTTAAAAGCTTGTTTGTAAAGCCAAAATACGCCATATCGGGACGACCTGCAGGACCGTAAACGGTAAAGAAACGAAGGCCGGTTGAAGGAATATTATAAAGCTTTGAGTAAGCGTGCGCCATTAACTCGTTACTTTTCTTGGTTGCAGCGTAAAGGCTAACGGGATTGTCCACCTTGTCATCAGTTGAGTACGGAATTTTCTTGTTGGTGCCATAAACCGACGAGCTCGAAGCGTAGACCAGATGCTCAACCGGATTTTCGGTGTCCATTGTTGCACGACAAGCCTCTAAAACATTATAAAAGCCAATCAAGTTAGACTCAATGTAAACATCGGGATTGGTTATGGAATAACGCACACCTGCTTGAGCTGCAAGGTTGACGACAACCGCAAAATTATACTTTTTAAACAACTCGTCAATCAGTGCTCGGTCGGCAATGTTACCCTTAACAAACTCCCACTTACAGTCAATGTGTTCGCATGATAACTTTTCAATTTCGGTCAAACGATATTCCTTAATAGAAACGTCGTAATAGTCGTTCATATTATCGAG
>JAZRNK010000155.1:0-1628 GCA_045648145.1 Acutalibacteraceae bacterium
GCTTCAAGTTCACTTAACAGCTTTTCGGCTTCTATGCGGGTGCGGTCGACAACGGCCACCGCCTTTTCGCGCGCTTTGTCCATTTCTTGTCTGCGCTTGGTGTTTATTTCTTCCTCTAACTGCTTGTGTGTCTTTTTTAAGGCTTCTAATTCGCCGCGGATTTTGGCCGCTTCCTTGCGGTCGTTCTCGGCGTCTTGAACCGTTTTTTCCAAGGTCGCAACAATATGCTCAAACCTCGAATCCTCTTGCGAAACAAGGGACCTTGCCGATTCGACAACCTCTGCACTCAACCCCAACCTTTGAGAAATAGCAAAAGCATTCGAGCGGCCGGGCATACCGACAATAAGGCGGTAGGTAGGACGTAGAGTGCCAACGTCAAACTCACAGCTTGCGTTGCACACACCCTCGGTTTCTAATGCAAAGGTTTTAAGCTCGGCATAGTGTGTGGTTGCGGCAATTTTTGCCTTTTGCTCTCTCAATTTCATTAAAATTGCGGTGGCAAGCGCGGCACCCTCTACGGGGTCGGTACCTGCGCCGAGCTCGTCGATAAGAACCAAAGACTGACTATCAGCTTTTTCTAAAATAGAAATAATTTTAGTCATATGCGCCGAAAAGGTCGACAATGACTGCTCAATACTCTGTTCGTCGCCGATGTCGGCCAAAACGTGTTTAAAAACCGAAATTTCACTGCCGTCAGACACCGGTATCATCATTCCACACATAGCCATTAACGTTAATAAACCAATAGTCTTGATGGTAACGGTTTTTCCGCCTGTGTTAGGTCCTGTGATTATAAGAGTGTCGTGTTCCTGCCCTAAGGGAATGGTTACGGGCACAACTTTTTTACGGTCAAGCAAAGGATGTCGCGCATTTTTTAAATATATTCTGCCCTCGTCGTTCAATTTCGGCATACTTGATTTTGTGTCAAACGCTAACGACGCTTTGGCGAAAATAACGCACAAATCCACCGCCGCCGAGTAAGAATTGCGAATATTCTCGGCAAAAGTACCCGCCTCACTCGATAATTCGGCTAAAATTCGCTCAATTTCTTCCTTTTCCTTAACTATAAGCGAACGAATATCGTTGTTTATCTCGACAATAGCCATCGGCTCGATAAAGAGCGTTGCGCCTGACGACGATGTGTCGTGCAAGAGACCCGAAACCTCACCGCGATATTCAGCCTTTACGGGTATTACAAACCGTCCGTCACGCTGGGTTATAATCGCTTCCTGTAAAAATTTCGAAAAGTTTGCAGAGTGTATGATTTTATCAAGTCGGTCACGGATGTTAAGCTCTAAAGAATGAATTTTTCGGCGTATGTTTTTCAAAGTAGGTGATGCGTTGTCATTTAATTCCTCTTCGTTTTTAATCGAGCTTAATATTTTATCCTCAAAATATTTATTGGGTATAAGCGCATCAAAAAGATGCTCAATGTGGTTGGCAGCCAAGCCTTCGCAGTGGTTTTTCCATTCCTTTAAAGTGCGAATAAGCCTTAAAACGTCGGCGATATCTAACAGTTCACGCATAGACAAAACGCCACCGCTTTCTGCTTTAGCAAGTGAAGGGTAGCTAAGCCTTGCAGAGCCAAACGAGGGTGAGCCGTAAGAAGCACAAAGTCTGTAAGCATC
>JAZRNK010000156.1:0-9551 GCA_045648145.1 Acutalibacteraceae bacterium
CATTGCAGGAAACACACAAACAGGCTCTTTTTCGGATGCCCTGCGGCAGAATTCCAGTCCCTTGATTGTATCACATCCCAAAGGAAGATGAATACTGTGTGCCTCAACACATCCTATCGGAATAACACATACTCCATTGCATTTTTCAACAGCAGAATTAAACTCTTCACTGCGAAGTTCTGTCCACAACATATCAAAAACCTCCAAATTTGTATTTCTACATAATTATACACCCTTAAATTTCTCATTTCAAGCATTAATAAAGAAATTCTGCAATCCCATGGCAGTTTAATTTTTTCAAATATGCCAAGCAGAATTTTTAATTAAAAACTTTGATTTCAGTTGACATTGAAACATTTTTATATTATAATATTTGAGTTATGAATTTAATATATCGGGGTGTGGCGCAGCTGGTAGCGCGGATGGTTTGGGACCATCAGGCCGCAGGTTCGAGACCTGTCACCTCGACCAAAAAACCTCTGGAATCGGGTGATTCCAGAGGTTTTTGTGTGTTATATGTGTTGAATTGTGGCGGTTTCTTGGTTACGGTATTCGTGTTTTTCGTAATAACCGATAAGTGTGCCGTTATCGTCGCGCAGAGCTACCATATAAACATCCTTATTCTCTTTATCATTGCGTGAAGTATATACGATATTATTATCCTTACTTTCGGCAAACCAGGCGACTACGCGGTCAATTTTTGCGTTAGAATCGGCATTGTGGCAAGCTTTTAAGCTTTTTCCTGTAAGGTCGGTGTGATAACGCGAAATGGAGGCGGGATTCATATAAACCACAGTGTGCTCTAAATCGCAAATAACGACGGGTGCAGTGTCTTGGTCGAGTACACTTTTAAAAAATTTTGATAATTCCATTTGTTTTCTCACCTATTCTTTTTAGATTTTGTTGCTGTCAAATCAAAACTCATATCAAGAAGCCACTTGATTTTATCGTTATCAACGCTACCGTCAAGGCGCACGGTTATCCAATGATTTTTATTCATATGGTAGCCCTTGTGGATGCCTTTTTCGAAAAGTAACGAGCCAATGAGCAAGGGGTCGCACTTTAGATTAACGACGTTTATTAAACTGTTGTCGTTAAGTCCAATTTTTGATTTTGAAATTTCCATAATCACAGCAAACCATTTTTTATTGTTGTCGTGACGGTAAACGGCGAAGGTGGAATACTTTTCCCACATATATTCTCCCACAGCACCGTATGTATCGGTTATAAATTCGTCTAAAACCTGTTTATCCATCTATTTGATTTTGTTTCCGTCAGAGAATGCATTACCGACCTTTTCACCGAGCTTGATATAGGTGTGGTGTACGGGGTCATAAGTGATAGCCTGTATCTTTTCGGGATCGATTTGTCCATCTGAGCCCAGTACCGATTCATCTGCGCTAACGTTAACAATTTCGCCGATGCAGATACCATCCTCGTTGAATTTTAAGAGCTTGCATTCAATAGTCATAGGAAATTCGTTGATTATTGGTGCGTTTACAAAGGCGGACTTTGTAGTGGTAAGACCGGCCTTTTCTATTTTGTCGGGAACTTTATTGCCCGAAACAATGCCGACATAGTCTGCCTCTACAATGTGCTTTGCATCAGCAATGCTTACTGTGAAAGCACTACTTGCCAGTATATTTTTGGTGGTCTTGTGGTCTTCTGCAAGGCAAACCATAATTTGATTTGTATCATAAATACCACCCCAAGCAGCGTTCATGCAGTTTGGCTTTCCATCTTTATCGTAAGCCGCGACAATAAATACAGGCATAGGATACACCTGAGTTTTAACTCCAAAATCTTTACGCATAATAATTACCTCTCTATCTTTATTATAAAGGGTATCTTAACCCAACCGGTTTGGCTTGCAAGTATGTAAAGCAAAACCGCAAAGTAAACATTCGTTATTTGTAAGTGAATTTATTATAACATTATGGCAAAAGTAAATCAACTCCTCACAAACATATCAAAGTTTGTGAGGAGTTTTTGTTAAACATATGTTTATAGTTAATTACTCCAATTCGATTGGTAACACTGACATACCGGGAACAGATATGTCTTTCAAATCAAAGGTCTTGCCGTTAGCAGTAACCTTAAAGTCGGCAGTAACGGTACCTGCAAGGTTGTTTATGAAGAAAACCATTGCCTTTTCGCCGTCCTCATAAAGCGTTACCATCATATTGTAGCAGTCAGTAACAATTCGTTTTTCGCAAGCTACTGCATCAAAACAAACGTTTAGCATATTAGTCTGAGAATGTTGATTATAATTAAAACTGGTTCCTAATAATACAACCTGACCGTTGCCGATGTTTTTGTGTTCAATAACGGGTAAACCGCTACCTTCGTCAAACGCAAGGGCAGTACCGCCGAAGCCCTTAAAACAATAGCGGTGGGCAACGTCGTATACCTTAAAGCCCTCTTGCGTAATAATAGTGCCCGAGCCTGCAACAAAATCGGTCGACTCTACACCCAAAAAGTCCTTAAGAATTGTGCAGGGTAAAAAGTCCTCGTCGTATTGCGGTAAAACAGGGGAGAGTATAAGCCTTCCGCCCATTTTAATAAACTCAACCAATCTTTTTTGACTTTTTTTAGATAAACGCTGGTCGCAAACGAGTAAAAGTGGCTTAGTAACGTCTAAATCGTCAAACAATTCGCGAAATTTGAATAACCTCGCCGACATTCCCAAGCTCAACTGTAATGCGGAGGAATAATTGGCTAAATTTAACCCGTCGCGAGAGTATCGACTCCATGGACCACTTGCGGTTTCTTGCAAAACCTCCCAATCAAAGCCAAATTGAAAATCATAGAGCCTTGTTTTATTGAGTAACCAATCGTTTTTATGACAAAATTCGTTACGACGCTTCTGTACGTAATAAAGCGGACGAATTTCACCCGTAGCCGAAATAGGTGCCTGATAGTCGTAAATTTCGCAGGTGTGACCGGTGTTTTCAAAGTTGGGTCCACCTGTAAAAATATAATAGTTCGAGCCCTTCATACCGTAGGCAACGTGGGTCATATAAAAACCTTCAATATTGTCGGGCAAAACGGGTGGGTAATCTGATAAACTACCACTTTGTAGTTCAAGCACCGATGGAGGCATTCCGAGAGAATCAAGCATATCAAGGGAAAATGCATATTTTATTGCCTTGTCGGGTGACATAGCAATACCTTGTGCCGCCGAAAGTGTATAATAATGGTCAACACCCAAAAGGAAATTGTGCTGTGCATTTTGTTTCGGCATATCTCTCAATAAAGGGATAAAGTTAGGTGTGCCTGCGTTGGTACAATAGTCGCAGTCAAGACCGTTTTCATAGAACCAACTGCACAAAACTCTAACGTATTCCTCTAATGTCCACTTGTAAAAACTGTGATAGTCACACATAAAACGCTTACCACCCAAGGTGTTATCGCGTGGTGTGTTGGTAAAGGGTAAAACCTCAGTAAACGCTTTAAACTCGGTTTCGTAACGCTCGTTTAAAAGTTCAATCGAGCCATATTTTTCTTTCAAGAAATTAACGTAGTAGCCGTCCTCTTGACCAAAGCCCATGCCCTCGGCGTTGCAGTCCATATATCCAAACCAAATCTGACAACCCGAAATTTCGTTGTCGGCTTGAACCGATACGATGCAACCACCGTTTTTGGCCAAAAATGGTCTGATAACGTCGCTAACGGCATTTATATACTTATGTGCTTTTTCTAAAAATACGGGATGCAAGTAAGAAACGTTTTTTCTGCCCTTGCCAATACCGTTGGGTCCGTGAGAAACAATCTCAGGATAATTATCGGCAAGCCAAACAGGTAAACCGTCACGCACTAATTCAGAATATGCATAAGGGCCGGGACGAGCAATAACCATAATGTCAAGTTCGCAGCAGAGCTTTAAAAAGTCGGTTAACGAGCGTTCGGGTACGTCGTCAAAAAGAATGTTGTTTTCTTCCGGCTCGTGAATCAACCAAGGAATATAGGTGGCAATAGCATTAGCACCCGACTCCTTTAAAAGTAAAAGTCTCTCCCGCCAGTCTTTTTTAGGAATACGGAAATAATGAAACTCACCGCTGATTAACGGCGCTCTTTTTTCGTTTACAAAAAAACTTTGATTATCCCAGGTTAAATTCTGCATAATATCAGCACCTTTCGGTTGTCGATTGTTTTATACCATAATGTTATAATTTTTAACTTTTTAAGTCAATAGCTCTTGGCTCATTTTTTAGTTCTTGATAGATATTTTCAGCAATTTCACCTATTTTTTTGGCTTCATTTGTGCAACAGGTTTTAAGTATTTTACTTTTCGGCAATCCCCAAATATCAAACCATCGTGGGCCAATCCACTCACGGTAGATACAACTTTGAAAAACTCCCTTTATGATAGAAAGACAGGCTTTTTTGGGCTTCATAAAAATAATCTTCATGGGATGTTTTATGACAGCAAAAATCATTTTAGGGTAGTGCGCCGTAATGTTGGTAAAGGTGATTCCGGGGTGGGTGATGGTGAGTGAAACATCGGTTTCGTTTTTGAAAAGTTGATACAAAGAAAACATCAAAAATCTTTTTGCGTTACCGTATACCAACGACGACTGCTTTTTAAGCTTAAAATCAATGTCGTTTTCATTAATTTTAGAGTAGTTGTGGGCGATACTGCCAACGGCTATGACTCGGCCGTTTATTGCTCTTAATTGAGGTAAAAGTTCATTTATAATGTAATACGGAGATACGAAATTGATTTGAAATACATTGTCAAATCCTGTGTCACAAACGTATCGGGGAATACTATAAGCCCCTGCGTTATGTATAAAAACATCTATTTTTAGTTTTTTTAATTGTTCTGTTGCGGTGCGTACCGATGGCATTTCGGCAAGGTCTAACGGTATGCGCATAACCTTAATGTCAGCAAAGTTGTTTTGGAGTTCTTGTGCAAGGGCTTGACTCTTTTTCTCATTTCGGTCAAGCAGTAATAAATCGGCACCTAAAAACGCCAATATTTTGCAAATTTCCTGCCCTAATCCACCGGTTGAGCCGGTTATTGCAACCATTTTCCCTTTAAGCGAGTGAGTATTTTGAGCCAACCATTTTTCGATAGTCATTCGGTTTCTCCTGCGTGTTGTTATTTAACATAATTATACAATTTTTGCTTAAACTTTACAATTGTTTGTTTTATAGTTCTCATAAAATAAGCACACCCACGCTATTAGTGGCGTGGGTGTGCTTTGTATCAGGGAACTAATGAAGTGTGATTGTTATATTTATTCTTCATCCTTTGGCTTGTGGCAGGTACCATTCATGGCACAGCCGGGGCAGGAGCCACCACATGAGCAACCGCCTTTGCCATCTTTTCTTTTCTTTATTTCATTTACAATTATCGCAATAACCACTAAGGCTATAACACTTGCAACAATGACGGTTGGAAGGTTCATATCAAGTCTCCTTAACAGAATTTAGATTTTACTTTTTTTAATAGGCTTACGAACCAGCATATAGACAATAATTGCAAGAACGATAGTTGCTACTATTGTACCGATGATATTGCCCGTGCCCATAAACCAGGAACCAAATTGATAGACAATAAGTGAGATAGAATATGCAAATGCACACATATAAGCGATGGTAAATAACCACCATTTTGTGTTGTTCATTTCACGTTTTATAGCGCCTATTGCGGCAAAGCAGGGGGCACAAAGCAGGTTGAAAATCATAAATGACATACCCGCAAGACCGCTGCCACCAAAGAATTCTTTAGCAATAACGGCATACATAGTAGCATCGCCATCCATAGCCAAATCGGCATTTGCCATAGACGAAAGTGTGCCGAAGGTGCCAACAACCTCCTCTTTAGCAACAAGACCAAGCACGGTTGCAACGGCAGATTGCCAGTTGCCAAAGCCTAAGGGCTTGAATATCCAAGCGATAGCAACACCGATTATTTCGAGTATAGAAGCTCCGCCGGATTCTTCTGTAATATAGTGGAAGCCACCCTCAAACGAAAGTGAGTTGAGCACCCAAATGATAACACTTGCAGCTAAAATAACGGTACCTGCGCGTTTTATAAAGCTCCAACCGCGTTCCCAAGTGGTGCGGAAAATGTTACTGGCTAATGGTGCGTGATAGCTTGGCAACTCCATAACAAAGGGAGCAGGCTTACCCATAAAGGGCTTGGTTTTCTTTAATATAAGGCCCGAAACGATAACGGCGGCTACACCGATAAAGTATGCCGAAACGGCAATCCAAGCACTATTGTTAAATAACGCACCTGCAATCATACCTACAATAGGCATTTTAGCGCCGCAGGGGATAAAGCTGGTGGTTATAATGGTCATTCTGCGGTCACGTTCCTGGTCGATGGTACGACTTGCCATAATTCCCGGAACGCTACAGCCTGTTCCGACCAACATAGGTATAAAGCTTTTGCCTGAAAGGCCAAATTTTCTGAAAAGCTTATCCATAATAAAGGCAACACGCGACATATATCCGCAGTCCTCTAAAATGGAAAGCAAAAGGAAGAGTATGAGCATCTGTGGGACAAAGCCTAAAACTGCGCCAACACCGCCTACAATACCGTCGGCAATGAGCGAAACCAACCAACCGGCAGTGCCAATAGAAGTAAGTGCGTTGCTGACTGCAGGAATAATCCATTCACCAAAAAGTGTGTCGTTCATAAAGCCGACTGTCCAATCGCCGATTGAACCAATAGAAATGTAATATACAAGCCACATAATCAGCGCAAAAATTGGTAGTGCTAAAAAGCGGTTGGTCAAAATGCTGTCGATTTTATCTGAAGTGGTGGCTTTTAAAACATTTTTCTTTTTGTAGCAGACCTTGGTTATACCGCCAATGTAAAGATAGCGTTCGTTGGCAATAACACCCTCAGCATCATCGTCCATTGCTTTTTCAACGGTAACAATATCCTCTTCAATGTGGTCAAGAACCTTTTTGTCGAGGTTCAGTTGTTCAAGTACTTTTTCGTCACGCTCAAATATTTTAACGGCATACCATCTTTGCTTTTCTTTAGCCATACTGTGAACGGTAGCCTCTTCAATGTGTGCGAGAGCGTGTTCAACAATGCCTGAGAATATGTAAGGGCTAACGACCTTGCCGCTTTTTGCTGCCTGAATTGCTGCATCGGCAGCCTCGTCAATTGAGTCGCCCTTTAGTGCGGAAATTTCTATAACCGGGCAACCCAATTTGTTGCTTAAAACTTCTATATCAAACTTATCGCCGTTTTTTCTGACAAGGTCCATCATATTAATGGCAATAACAGTGGGAATACCCAATTCTAAAAGCTGAGTTGTTAAGTAAAGGTTGCGTTCAAGGTTAGTACCGTCAACTATGTTTAATATAGCGTCGGGGCACTCGTTAACAAGATAATTACGGGCGACAACTTCTTCCAAAGTGTAAGGGGAAAGCGAATAAATGCCCGGCAGGTCGGTAAGGATAACATCGTTATCCTTTTTCAGTTTACCTTCTTTTTTTTCAACAGTAACACCGGGCCAGTTGCCAACGTATTGATTAGAACCGGTTAGTGCATTAAAAAGTGTGGTTTTGCCGCTGTTTGGATTGCCGGCAAGTGCAATTTTTATACCCATAAAAAAGCTCCTTTTTGCAAGTTAGCGTTGGCTAACTTGCGGTTAAAAAATAATTATTCTACCTCAATCATTTCGGCATCGGCCTTACGGATGGATAATTCATATCCGCGAACTGTTAACTCCATCGGATCACCCAAAGGTGCCACCTTACGAACGTAAACCGAAATATTTTTGGTAAGCCCCATATCCATAATCCTGCGGCGTATTGCGCCTTCACCGTGAAGCTTTACCACCTTTGCGGTACCGCCGACCTTAACATCTTTTAACGTTTTCAAACTGCTCACCCCGTTTGTTTAAAATACACATGTTAGCATAGGCTAACTGAACTGCGTAAAACACGGTTAGCCGTCGCTAACCGTATTAATAATATATGTAAAATTTATATTTGTCAATACCTTTTTCATAAATTTTCCAAAAAAACAATCAAAGCTTACAAAATTCGACTGTCAGTTTAATTATTTAAAGTATTTCCAGCAAACCTTCAAGCTCTAAAAGGTCAGAAATCATATAATCGGCACAGCCATTGGGCACAGGTAGGTGCTTTGGGTTATAAAGGCAGGTTTTTATTCCTGCGTTCTTACCACCCAAAATATCCGATGACAAGCTGTCGCCGATAATAATGGCTTGTTCCTTTTTAAAATTGTCAATCATGCTAAAGCAATAATCAAAAAATTCTTTTTTAGGCTTTACCGCACCAACGCGTTGAGAAATAAAAATCTCTTTAAAAAAGCGTTCTATACCCGAACTTTCAATTCTGCCTTGTTGAACGTGGGCTGTACCGTTAGATGCGAGATATAAATCATATTTTTTAGAGATAGCCTCAAGCATTTCTTCGGCGTTGGGCATAAAGAAGTGCCCTTGTGATAATTTAACCTCATAAATTTTTTGAGTTTCCTCGCTCGAAACATCAAGCCTCAAGGTTTCATAAAAAATTTCAAATCTGCGGGTTAATAAGCGTTGCCTTGTAATTTCGCCCTTTTCGAGTAGTTTCCATTGCGATTGGTTAATGTCGCTATAAAGCTTGATGGTTTCCTCACTTGGCTCAACGTCGAAGGCTTTTAGTGTTTGAGTTAAAGCAACAGCTTCGGCCTTTTTAAAATCGAGAATGGTATCATCAAGGTCAATAAATACATGCTTTATCATAATTCACCTTTTATGGATGTGTGTAGTTTTTATAAAGCTCAATACAGTCGTAAATCGGCTCGTATTTGCCGTGACCTGCGGCGGTAACACAGATAATTAAACGTCCGTCATCGGTTTTGGCATAGCTTACAAGACAGTTGCCTGAATTACTGGTATAACCCGTTTTGCCGCCTAAAATTGTTGCTACCTTTGGCTCGTCGCCATACATTTTAGTGAACATACCGCTGTGGAAATTTAATTCTTCCTTTCGGCGCTCGTTGGCGGCAACGGTATAGTATTCGGTCGAAAGCACTTTTTTACAAAAATCGTTTTTCAAAGCCGCCTGCATAATAATTGCCATTTCGTGACAGGTAGTGTAGTGGCTTTTGTTGTGCATACCGCTGGCGTTTTTAAATTGGGTGTTTTCAAGGCCTAATTCTTTAGCTTTTTGGTTCATCAGCTTGACAAATTCTTCTTCACTACCTGCAATATAGGTTGCCAATCCAACGGCGGCCTCTCCGCCTGACTCTAAAATCGTGCCGTAAAAAAGGTCCTCAATCGTAACCTCCTCGTTGGGAACAAAGCCGGCAAGTGTAGCCTCTTGCTTATACAAAGGGTCAATAATAGCCGATGTCATTTTAAAGGTGTTGCTGATGCTGTCAACACGCTCTGCCGCTACGAGAATGGTCATTACCTTGGTCATCGAGGCAGGGTAGATAATATCGTTTGAGTTCTTTTGAGCTAATACTGTATTGTTTGAAAGGTCGATTAGTATGGCATTTTGCGCATCGATTTTGCTATCCAATATAACTGTTTTGTCGGTGGCCTTGGCGCGTGGAAATTCGAGCG
>JAZRNK010000157.1:0-3078 GCA_045648145.1 Acutalibacteraceae bacterium
CCGCCCATATACGGACGAAGTGCCTCAGGAATACGAACACTACCGTCTTCCTGCAGATTGTTTTCCAAGAACGCAATCAACATTCTCGGCGGAGCAACAACAGTATTGTTAAGAGTATGTGCAAAATAGTTGCCGTTTTTACTCTTAACGCGAATTTTAAGTCTTCTTGCCTGTGCATCAGAAAGATTTGAGCAAGAGCCAACCTCAAAATACTTCTTCTGTCTCGGCGACCAAGCCTCAACGTCAACCGACTTAACCTTTAAGTCTGCCAGGTCACCCGAACAACACTCCAGCGTTCTTACGGGAATATCGAGTGAGCGGAACAAGTCGACAGTATTCTGCCAAAGCTTGTCAAACCACTCTTTTGAATCTTCAGGCTTACATACAACTATCATTTCCTGCTTTTCGAACTGGTGAATTCTGTATACACCACGCTCCTCAATACCATGAGCGCCCTTTTCTTTACGGAAACAGGGTGAATAGCTTGTCAGTGTATAAGGAAGTTTCTCTTCAGGAATAATGGTATCTATAAATTTACCAATCATACTGTGTTCGCTGGTGCCGATAAGATAAAGGTCCTCACCCTCGATTTTATACATCATAGCGTCCATTTCAGCAAAGCTCATAACACCTGTAACAACGTTAGACCTAATCATAAACGGCGGTACGCAGTAGGTAAAGCCGCGGTTAATCATAAAATCACGAGCATACGAAATAACCGCCGAGTGAAGTCGTGCAATATCACCCATAAGGTAATAAAATCCGTTACCCGCTACCCTTCTTGCACTTTCAAGGTCAATTCCGTCAAACTTTTCCATGATTTCGGTATGATAGGGGATTTCAAATTCGGGAACTACCGGCTCACCATAGCGCTGAACCTCAACATTTTCCTCGTCGTTTCTACCAATCGGAACAGATGGGTCAATAATGTTAGGAATAACCATCATAACGTTGGTCAGCTTCTCATCATACTCTACCTCTAACTGCTCAAGCTCGGCAAGCTTTGCTGCAAAATCAGAAACCTTCTTTTTAGCAGCCTCGGCCTCATCCTTTTGGCCCTTTGCCATAAACATACCGATTTGCTTGGAGATAGCGTTACGCTCAGCTCTTAAAGCATCGGCCTCGCGCTGTGCAGTTCTCTTTTTCTCGTCAAGAACTATAGCCTCATCTACTAAAGGAAGCTTATCGTCCTGAAATTTGTTTTTAATGTTTTGTTTTACTACCTCGGGGTTTTCTCTTAAAAATTTAATGTCTAACATTTTTAACTTCTCCGTTCTTTGCTATATGTTGTGTATATATCGTTTAATATATACAATATATTGTATTAATCTTTATTTTCTCCGGCAAGCCTTTCAGCTATGTCAAATAAATCCTCGTCACTGAAAAACTCAATTTGTAAAACGCCATTTTTACCGTTGCCCGTAATTTTTACCTTCCTGCCGATCTGTCGTGCAAGTGCCGTTTCGGTTTCAACGTAAATTTTATTTTTTATCCTCGGTCGCTTAACGGTTATGCCCGGCTTTTGTTGTTTGGCTATCTGCTCAATATCGCGCACCGAAGCGCCTGACTTTGCCATAATCAAAGCCTGTTTGCGAATTTCGCTATCAGAAATGGCTAATAACGCTCTCGCATGGCCCGACGTAATTTCACCGTTTTGAAGTGCCGAAGACTCTTCATCAGAAAGAGCCAACAATCTTAAAGCATTAGCAACTGCAGGCCTTGACTTGCCCACACGCGACGCAACCTGTTCCTGCGTAAGTCCAAAAGTGTCCATCAAAGTTTTATAACCTGCGGCTTCTTCTATCGGATTCAAATCTTCACGCTGTAGGTTTTCTATAAGAGCGATTTCCATCGTTTCGCTGTCATTCATCTCGCGAATAACAACCGGAACCTTGTCAAGTCCCGCCAAACGACTTGCTCTCCAACGCCTTTCGCCCGCAACTATTTGGTATGTACCGTTGTCAAGCGGTCTTACCAATAGCGGTTGTATAAGCCCATGTTTTGAAATACTGTCGGTCAACTCGCGTAAAGCCTCATCATCAAAAACCTTTCGCGGTTGGTCTCGGTTGGGCACTATTTGTGACAATCGCAATTCGGTTGTCTGCTTGGCTTCGACTGAATTTTCTTCAAAAAGTGAGTCAAACCCTCTGCCCAGGCCACCTTTTTTTGCTGCCATTCCCTTTTCTCCTTTACTTTTTATTACCCTTTTCGGTTTCGTTTAATAAATTCCTTGGCTAAATCGTTATATGCTGCCGCGCCCTTGCACCTTGCATCATAATATTGTATCGGACATCCATAACTTGGCGCCTCAGAAAGCCTTACACCTCTGGGAATTGTGGTTTTGTATAGTTCTTTTGCAAAATATTTCTTTATTTCACCCACAACCTGCTGTGTAAGATTAAGTCTGCCATCAAACATTGTTAATAGCACACCTTCAAGCATTAAATCAGGATTATAGCTGATTTTCACCTGTTTTACAGTAGCAATTAACTGTGATAAGCCCTCTAATGCATAATATTCGCACTGTACGGGCACAAAAAATGCATCTGCAGCCGTCAGCGCATTGACGGTTATTAGCCCTAAAGACGGCGGACAATCAATAAAAATGAAGTCATAATCGTCTCTTATAAGCGATAACGCTGTTTTTAACTGACTCTCACGCCTTTTTATTTGGATAAGCTCAATTTCTGCGCCGGCAAGGTCAATATTTGCAGGAATCACACTAACGTTTTTAAATTTAGTCAGAACAGCGGCTTCTTTTGCGTGCGCGCCCGTAACCAAAAGATTATATGTAGACCAACTAACGTCACGCTTATTTATGCCGTATCCACTAGTGGAATTTCCCTGTGGGTCGGCATCTACAAGCAAAACCTTTTTACCGCAAATGCCCAGTCCTGCAGCCAAATTGACCGCCGTCGTCGTCTTTCCGACTCCACCCTTTTGATTTATTATAGCAACAATTTTGCCCACTTGCTTTCCTCCACAAGATAACTTTTCATTCATACAATAATTATATCAAATTATTCTTATTTGTAAAGAGCAAAAGAAAATGTTTCACATGAAACAGAGAATATTTTT
>JAZRNK010000158.1:0-8962 GCA_045648145.1 Acutalibacteraceae bacterium
CTTTAATCAGGGTGACTACGTTCGCGCATTAGAGCACCAAGCCATGACCGAGGTTATCAGTAAGGTTCTTTACCCCGAGGATAACCACCCCGAAGGCAAATCGTTGCGTCTACGTCAGCAGTATTTCCTCGTTTCTGCCTCTATTCAGGATATATTAAACCGCCATTTGCATAAATACGGCACGCTTGATAACCTGCCTGAAAAAGCAGCAATTCATATTAACGATACCCACCCTGCCCTCGTTATTCCCGAGCTTATGCGTTACCTGCTTGACGAGTGCGGCTACACCTGGGACAAGGCTTGGGACATCGTTACCCGTACCACCGCCTACACCAACCACACCATTATGCGTGAGGCTTTGGAGTGTTGGCAGATTGATTTGTTTAAGGGCCTTTTGCCCCGTATTTTCCAAATTGTTGCCGAGATTGATAACCGTTTCAGAGCTTCTATGTGGGAGCAGACACACGATGCCGACTATGTTGCTCGTACCGCCATTATTGAGGGCGGCGTGGTTAAAATGGCCAACCTTTGCGTTGCCACCTGCCATAGCGTAAACGGTGTTTCGAGATTACACAGTAACATTTTAAAGGAAAACCTTTTCAACGATTACTACAAGGTAATGCCCGAAAAGTTTACCAACGTAACAAACGGTATTGCCTTCCGCCGTTGGCTTTGTCAGTCCAACCCCGAACTGACGGGACTGATTACCGACTGCATCGGTGACAAGTTCATTCTCGACAACGCAAAGCTTAAAGAGTTTGAAAAATTTGCCGACGACAAGGCCGTTTTAGAAAAGCTTGCCGCCATTAAGCGCAACAATAAGGTGCGTTTTTCAAACTTTGTGCAAAAGGAATACGGTGTAGCACTTAACCCCGATTCGATTTTCGATATGCAGGTAAAACGTTTGCACGAGTACAAGCGTCAGCACCTTAACGCTTTGCATATTATCTCGGATTATTTGTTCATTAAGGAAAACCCCAACGCTCCCTTTACGCCCAAAACCTACATTTTCGGCGCCAAGGCAGCCCCCGGATATTACCTTGCCAAGCAGATAATTCAAATGATTATCTCGTTAAGTAAGTTGATTGAAAACGACCCTGCCGTAAAAGATAAATTACGCATATTATTTGTTGAGGACTACCGTGTCACAATGGCAGAACTGATGATTCCGTCAGCCGATATTTCGGAGCAAATTTCTTTGGCTTCGACCGAGGCCAGCGGCACCGGTAATATGAAGCTTATGCTTAACGGCGCTATAACCTTGGGCACAGAGGACGGTGCTAACGTTGAAATACATGAGGCTGTCGGCGATGATAATATCATCATCTTCGGTATGCGTACACCCGAGGTGTTAAAGCTCCGCAACCAGTACGACCCTCACCAATATTACAACAACAATCCCAAGCTTCGCCGTGCGGTTGATTTTATAGCTGCAGGCATTAAGGGAGTGCAGTTCCCCAACCTGACAAAAGCCTTAAAAGACAGCGATTACTATATGGCTTTTGCCGATTTTGAGGACTACTGCGCCGCACAGGCACACGCCTCGACCCTTTACAACCAGCCTGATGTCTGGAACAGAATGTCGCTTATGAATATTGCCAATGCAGGTATTTTCTCGGCCGACCGTTCGATTGACGATTATGCAAAGCTTATTTGGAACGCAAAACCATTGAAATAATTGATTTTAACCGCCTACTTACGTGGGCGGTTTTGTTTTATATAAACGCAAAAGACCGTCTCTCGACGGTCTTTCGCTCTTTTTTGAGGGGTTTGTTTTGAGGAGGGTAGATGTTCGGCTCGAATTGCGGCTTTCTTACCGAACTGTCTATATTATAACCACACAATTCGAATTATGTGTGGATTTTTTGTTAACGGATATTGAACATTTAGTTTTATTTTTGTTAATTAAAGAATAAATTTCCGTCTTAACGACAAAAATACTCGTGAAAGGAAGTTTGTTTATGAAGTCTACGAATAAAAGTGACTCTAATGTCATAAAATTTCTTAACGGAAAATTTTTTTACGCGGTTTTGTGCGTTTGCTTTTTGTGCATAGGCGTCGCCGCCTGGACGGGAATAGAAGGTCTTAAGCAGATAGGCGATATTACCGATAACACACTCTCATCAAGTGCAGAAACAACCGACGAAACCCCCGTCACCTCGTCCCAAAACGACTTGACTGCTTTAACCCCTTCCGAACCCCAAAAACCGACCGCAAGCAAACCCGAAGAGCAGAGCCAAGGCCAGAATACCTCTGAGAGCTCGAAATTTGAGGCAGAAGCCACTAATGGTACCGTAGCCGAGTTTTTTATCAACCCACTGTTAGGAACGCTTATAAAGGATTTTTCGGACACAGAATTGCAATACTCCATGACCTACCGTGATATGCGTCTGCACACGGGTATTGATATCGCCGCTGACAAGGGCGCTCCCGTTATGGCGGCAGGCAGTGGCACAGTGACCGACGTTTACACCGACGCCTTGCTGGGTACGGTGGTCGAAATCGACCACGGCAACAAAATTACGGCCAAGTATTGCGGTCTTAACGCAACACCCACCGTCAAAAAGGGCGATAAGGTCGATTCCTCAACGCAGATAGGCGCTGTTGACACCGTTCCGTGCGAATCGGTTGAACAGCATCATTTGCACCTTGAGTTTTTCTTAAACGGCAAAGCGGTCTCTCCGCTTAAGTATATAACCCAATAAACACACTCTCTCGCCCTCTATGGGCGGTAAATCTTTTCATACCGTCAGGGCAGTATTAACCGGAGGCTTTTTTAGTCTCCGGTTAATATTTCTCGGAAAAACTTTTCTTTTAAAGAGTTTTCTTTTATTTACTTACTTTACTTGCTTTGCTTGCTTGTGGTACAATTCGGGACATTTATCGGGGTAACCGTCCCGAAAATCGCGATTTCTTCACAATAAATCCCGATTTCTCGTCAATAAATGACCACGCTTTTTAAAGACACAAATGAAAATTTTACAACTTTACGAATTGACAAATCACGTGTAATTTGCTATGCTTAAAATACCAAAAATTCAGTGTGACAGGGTGATAAAAATGAGCGAAAAAATAGTCCACGAAAACTCCATTGAAATTCTTGATTATAAGCTAAAGGGCGAGCTCCCGAACCCGTTTATTTTTAACGATGGAACTTTGCTTACAGACCCGAAGGATTGGCCAAAGCGCAGGAAAGAAATTTACGAAACGGCTATAAATTTGCAGTATGGCACCATTCCTCCCGCGCCCGAGTTTTTAGACGTTGAGACCATGTATTTAAGCGGCGGTCTTTGTTCCTACCGTATAACAACCGGTACTCGCGCAAACCCTGTTGTTTTCATTATGTATATTTTTAAAACAAAGGCTAAAGGGCCGGCGCCTGTTGTGATTTCAGGCGATATGTGTTTTCCCTACGCATTCGACAAGGAATACACAAGCACCTTTACCGATAACGGTATTAACTTTGTTACCTTTAACCGTACCGAATTGGCACCCGATATTGCAAATTATAATATTTGTGATTTAAACAAAGAATCGGGCGAATATATCGAGGGCAAAAAGATTTTAGATGGGGTAAGAACAAAAAATTGTGGCGGACAGCTAAAAAAAGCCTACCCCGAATACACCTTTGGTGCGCTTGGCGCTTGGGCTTGGGGATATTCGAGATGTGTTGATGCTTTGGAAAAACTTGGTAATTTTGATATGAGCATGGTTGTCTTTACCGGGCACTCTCGTGGCGGCAAAACGGCCGCCTTGGCAGGTGCCATTGACGAAAGAGCAACAATTGTTAATCCTAATGCTTCGTGTAGCGGCGGCTACGGTAGTTACAGAATACATATTAAAGCCAAAACCGAATGGGGCGAAATCAAGGAGAGCGAACCTCTTTCAAACATTTATCACCACTTCCCTGCTTGGCTTGGCAGCGATATGGAGCAGTATGTTGATAACGAGGAAAAGCTTCCCTTTGACTCACACTATTTAAAAGCCTTGGTAGCCCCTCGCGTGCTGTTTGTTTCAGAGGCTGCAAGCGATATTATGGCCAACCCCGTCGGCACGTACCAGACAACCGAGGCCGCAAACGAGGTGTATAAATTCTTAGGCTGTGAGGAAAATCTGATTTGGCACTACCGCTACGGCGGTCACGCTCAGCTTGTTAAGGATATAAGTCAGCTGGTTGCCGTTATTAAGCACGTACAAAACGGAGAACCGCTTAACGATAAATTCTTTATTCGCCCATTCAAAGAAATACCACCCGCATATTCTTGGAAGTGTCCCAAAAAATAAAAATACCCGCATCGCAAATTGTTGCGATGCGGGGTTTCTTTTATATTCCTAACCACTCGTTTTGCCAACGGACTGTCATTCGGCGTTTTTCAAATTCGAGCGGTAAAATGCTGTAACCCGAATGCTCGAGGTCGTAGGGCTTCCAATGGTCAATCATTAAATAAAACGTGCCATTAACGTTAAAAATAAAGGTGCTTTGACCACCAAAGGTGTTGCGATAGTTTTCACCTTCGCAGGGACTTTCGATCAACACAAAATCGCCCATTATATTTTTGCTTGTGGCGTAGAGCGCACTGTTGGGGTCCCAACCCGTACAGCCTGAGGTAACGATGTAATATGTATCGTTATATTTGCAAACAGCGGGAGCCTCGCGGTACTGTCCTGCCATAATTAACGAGTTGTCGCCGACCGCTTTTGTGAAAGTGTCGTCAAGTGCGGTTACGCAAAGGGTTTTGTCGCTATCGGTAGTGTGAATGATATACGCATCGCCTGATTCGTCTTTGAAAATTGTCATATCCTGCGAATCAACCTCGTTGGGACGAGACACGTCAACAAGCACAAACGGCCCCGTGGGGCTGTCTGACACTGCAACTCCTGTCGACATTAACGTATAGTCTGAGGAATCGATGTGCATCCAAAGTATGAATTTTTTGGTTTTTTCGTTATAGACGACCTTTGGACGTTCAACAACCTTAGAGGTGTGTAAGGGGTGGGAAGTGTCGTTTTTTTCAGCCTCTAAAACCAAGCCCTCATATTTCCAGTTAACAAGGTCTTTTGACGAATAGCAGGATATACCGATTACGTCTACTCTGCGTCGACCGGGACAGTTGGGTTGACCTTTGTTTTCGCCATACCAATAGTAAGTGTTTTCAAACTCAATAATACAACCGCCGTGGGCTTGTATATCGTTACCGTCTACGTCTTTCCAAAGTGTTCCATTAATCATAAATCATACCGCTTTCTTAATATTCAATCAAATCCGAATTAACAAAAGTGTATTTCTGATTGGGATAATTTTGCGTTTTAATATATTGTTCAGCAAATGCCAACGCAGTTTCCAATTGTTCTTTGAAGTTTTGAGAAATAACTACTTTTAAGAAGCCGGCGTCTGCCCATTTTTGATTTTGAGGTGAATTTTCAAAACCAAAGCAATTAACTTTATAGGGCAATTTAAGCTTTTGTATGGCACAGCAAACGTTCGGCGCAAAGCCGTTAAAAAACGCTATTGAGGAGTAATGCTCTTTTTCAAATGCAGGGGACAACGCCATTGCTATTGACGACGCAAACGATGGAGAGCCAATCTTTAAAGCTATGTTAAAAACATCAAATGCGATTTTGTTGTCAACAGTTTTAATAAAAGCATTAAACCGAGAGGAAGAGTTGGTGTTTTTGTTGGGCGAAATATCTCTTAAAACCAACATCTTTGATGAGCGGTCATGGTGCTTGAGAACGTTTTCAGCCAATATTTCACCATCTTTTTCAGGGTTGCTGCCAACGTAGAATGTGTTAACAATGTTGTGCTGCTCGGTTAAAAATATAATCAATTTATCGTTTGCAAGGTTGCGAACAGTATTTTCAATTTCTGCATTGTTTTGTGTTGCAATTATTATTACGTCTGCGTTAAGTGAAATTGCTTCGTTAAGATACCGAATGACCGTGTTGTCGTCGCCAAGACGCGAATAACAGTTGTATTTAATGGTGATTTCGGGATTTTTAGGGCTTAACAATTCACAGTTCCAAAAAAAGTTGGGAACTTCGGGAATAATCACATAAATCATTACAGGCTTTTTCGGCGTTTGTTTGCCCACAAGCTTGTCTGATTGCAAAAACACACGCTCTCTAAGTTCACTACTCACACCATAACAATGGTTAATAACCTTAGAAACGGTGGCAACACTCGTGTTAGTTGCATCAGCAATTTTGTGAATTTGTTTGTTGTTCATAAAATCACCATACATCTTTGGTACATCTTGCACATTGTACGAAACTTGCAATAATAATATACTTAAAATGTAAATTCCGTAAATTTACACACTTATTATAATTGTGGCTGAAGGAGTTGTCAACAATGAAAAAATTGAGAATAGGCGTTATCGGTGGTTATCGAGGCATGAGTATGATTAGCCTTTTGCTTAATAAAAAAGATGCTGAGTTGGTCGCTGTTTGTGATTTTGATGAAACAATTTTAGAGAGAGTCAGAAAAAAGGCAGAGGCAAATAACCGTCAGGTTGAATTGTTCAAAAATTATGACGATTTTCTTGAATATGATATGGATGCTGTTGTTCTTGCAAACTATGCCAATGAACATGCACCTTTTGCAATTAAGGCTTTGAGAAAAGGAATGCACGTTTTGTCTGAGGTTTTACCTTGCGAAACTATGGCTCAGGCAGTAGAATTGATTGAGACGGTTGAAGAGACCGGTCTTGTTTATGCTTACGCTGAAAATTATTGCTATATGGACCACTCTTTTGAGATGTGGAAACGTTATAAAAACGGTGATATCGGCGAAATTCAATATGGCGAGGGCGAATATATTCACGACTGTACAGGTATTTGGCCCGATATAACCTACGGTGACCGCAATCACTGGCGTAACCGTATGCACCCCTGCTTCTACTGTACACATTCGGTAGGTCCACTGCTTACAATTTCAGGTTTGCGTCCTGTTAGTGTTGTCGGTTTTGAAACCAACCCGAACGAGCAGTTTTTGAGTATGGGTGATTTCAGAGGCGCAGGAATTGAGATGATTACACTTGAAAACGGTGCGGTTTTGAAGAGTGTTCATGGAGATTTGAAGCGTGAGCCTTGCAGCTATAACGTAATGGTTTACGGTAAAAAAGGCATGATGGAGTCGGCAAGATATAACGATAACCGATTCAATATTTATATTGAGGGCGAAGAACTCTGCAAGGGTGAGTGGGAAAAATATGACCCTGAAAACGAGTTTGACGGAACCTACGAGAAGAAAGAAAGCAACCATTTCGGTGGAGATTTCTATCCTGTACACTTCTTTATCGAGAAAATTCTCGGCAGAGAGGACGGCAAGTGGTCAATCGACGTTTATACCGCAGTTAATATGGGTATTTGCGGATTGCTTGCATGGCGTTCGGTACTCAATGGCAACGTGCCGGTGAAAATTCCCGATTTGAGAAACAAGGAAGAGCGCGACCAGTTCAGAAACGACCACGCTTGTTGTACTCCTGAGGTTGCCGGTGACCAGTTGTTGCCACAAACCTCGTTCCCGCATCCTGAAATTCCCGATTCAACCTACGAGCGAGTTCGTGAAATGTATATTGATAGAAAGATTGTCAGAAAGAGCAGATAAGGAAGGAAAAGCTTAAATGGATAAATTTTTTACTAATGCGTTTGAAAACTTAACCGATAAAGAGGCCTTTTATAAAGCAGTTTTTATGAATACCGATTCGCCCGAGGCTGCTAAATTAAGGGTAGATTATTATAAAACACAACTTAAAAGCATGGGCGAAAACGTACGTATTGGTGTAGGCGTCAAAATCGTTAATCCTCAATACGTATCCATTGGAAATAATGTTAGAATTTGCGATAACGTAACCATTATTGCCAGAGGACCCGGCGGTGTTACGCTTAGCGACGGCGCTTGGTTAAACGAGAGGGTTTATCTTGATACCGAAAGTGTAGACACGGGTTATATTAAAATTGGTTATAGAGTTTACATTGGCACAGGCACAACGCTTTTTGGACATTGTGGTTTAGAGATTGGCAGTCAATCTCTGTTGGCTCAAAATATAACCATTACACCTTATTCGCATATATTTGAAGACCCAGACAAACCGATAATTGAGCAGGGCGGACACATGGAGAAGGTTATTATTGGTAAAGACTGCTACTTAGGAATGAACGTTTGCGTTTTATATTCGGCAGACATTGGCGAAGGCTCGGTAGTAGGCTCGGGCGCTGTCGTGGTAAAACCCATACCGCCATATAGCGTTGCAGTTGGCAACCCCGCAAAAGTTATTCGCAAGAGAGCAAAAGAACAAAAAAACAAAAAGCAGTGTCGCAAGAGGCGCACTCCGTAAAGGAGTGCGCCTCAGTTTTATTCGCCAAAGACGAAAACAACTGAAAAAACCGACTTGTTGAAACAAGTCGGTTTTTTTGCGAAAGAGCGACCAAAAGTAGCATAAGCAAGGGTAAAAACGACCAAAAGTAGTGTGCGTTATCTATTCTACAAATGGGTATTTGTCGCTCTTAATTAGTCCTCTGTCATTATTCTCCAAAACAACTTTTCAGCAATTATATAAGTACTGTGTTCTCCGTTAGTGGAAATCGGTTTTTCTTCCGTATAATTTATGGGATTGTAACCATCCCAATCCGCCCATACTATCAGCTTGTCATCACGAGTTTTACCAAATAGGTCGCTATGAAAATTCAAATATGCACCAAAAATGTCGCAGAAATAATTATCCTCCCAGCCAACAATATTACATTTTCTTACTCCTGTAAAACGCAGTTCAATAGGTTTATTACACTGACTATGTAATATCATTTCAATGCTATGCTCAAGCAATCCCTCATTTGCCATAGCACCCTTATCATTAACAAATGCTCCGCTATGATAGTTTATTGAAACTATACAGCTATCGTGAAAGCCGTTATATTCGTTCAATAAGTTTTCAATATCAATTTCGTTTGTTACTTCATT